>JADGPF010000034.1 GCA_017882585.1 Thermoleophilia bacterium | reverse complement strand
TCACGCGGCCCACGCAGTGGATCAGCGTCGGCGCAAGGTTCCGCTCAGCACGCAGCAGCAGCGGCCCACCCGACGGTGGTTGCCCGCCCGTGTTCGCGTTTCTACGACGCCAAGCTGGGTGCGACGGCCAAGATCGAATTTGGCGCACGTGGGAGCGTGGCTGGCCCCTACCTCAAAACGTCGCCGGACCCGAGCGGCATCAACTGCACGAGTGCTCGACGGATACTCAGGGATTTCGAAGCGGGCAAGGGCACCCCTGTCCATGGGCGATACCCCGACAACTCGTACACCATCGTCGATGGCTGGAAGTGCGCGACGCGTACGGAAACGACGCGCTGCGCAAAGGGCAATCTCTCGTTCATCGCCGGAACGGGGTTCTGAAGAACATGTTGCCGGCCCACTCGGATCGGTGGCACATGTCGACAGACGCCCTGGCGTGGAGGCCCCCAGCCGGGTGAAGGGGTCGGCCGCAGCCGGACCCCTGACCGACGCCGACGAGCGGATGACCCCTTCACGATCGGTGGCCTGGGCCGCTCCTCGGCGGTAGGGGGTGCGTATGTCGTCCGTGATGGTGCTGTCGCTGGCGGACGTCCGTGGCATCGAGCCTCGCCGGATCGGCCTCGTCCTCAGCGATTCAGGTCTGGCGGGGGCATCAGCGGACGTGCCCGCCGAGGAACCTCTCAGATCACCACCGAGCCCTCGGCGGTTCGTGCCTCTCGACGAGAGTGAGTGGGGCGGCGGTCGCAGTTCGCGTTCGTGGGCCAAGCACCGGGCAAAGCCGGTTGAGTGCACCATCACCCTCGTCGTGCCGCACGCGTATGCGCGACGCGGCACTGAGGGCGCGATGATGGACTTGGTGCAGATGCGGGCGGCTAATTGGCCTGTACGTTCACACGGATGCCAGTGACGGCGTTGAAGTCGACGGTATCGCGCGGGGTGAATGTGACCTGCTGGGACGAGCTGCCCCTCGGCGGCACGAGTGTGGGATTGCTCCAGGCAAACGTTCCGGCGATGCTTGCAGAGCCTCTGCTGAGCGTCGACCGTGCGAGCGTTTGGCCGAACCTGATCTGCGATGCAGTCGGCACCCTGGTGATTGTCGGTGTCGCTTTGACGATGGTCACCAACGCGGTCGAATACGAAAAGACGTAGTCGGTTGCCGCGCCGCCAGAGCATGTGATCGCAAGAGGCGATGCGCTCACCGCGGTGGTCGCCGTGTATGTCGAGGTGCAGGACGGGGCGACGTACCCCGCGGCGGTGCTCGTCGTCTCTTGCTTGGCAAAACCCGTCACCGCGAGGGTGTAGCTCGGGGCGGCCGCGCCGTAGGTCACGGTCTTGGCATCGGGCACAACGATGAGCGTCGCCTTGTTGACGGTCACCGGAACCTGCGTCGTGACCGTGGTGTACGAGGACGTGTCGTTCGGGGTGAAGACCACCTGCTGGTTCGCAACGCCAAGGCCCGGCTGCGCGGACGGCGTCGCGAAGCTCCAGGTGCCGGGGACGCTTGTCGTCCCGCCAGACCCATTCGGAGCCGTGACGGATCCTCCCGACAGGATCGCGCTCGAGAGCGCCTGACCGTAGCTGATCGACGTTGCGTTCGGCGCGCTGGCGATGGTCGGCACCGTTTGCACCGTCTGGCCAACGCCGAGGGTGGCCGCGTTGCTGGTGGCACTGCCGACGGTGTTGGTGAAGATCGCCTCGTACTCGTTGCCGCTCATGCTGGCGGTCGTGCCGGTGAGCGTCAGCGTGGTACCCGTCGCACCCGCGATCGGGTTCCAGGTCACGCCCGCGTCGGTCGACACGTACCACTGCACCGTCGCGGGCGGGTTGGCCTGGCCGTTGGTGGCCGCCGCGGTGAACGTGGCGGTCTGACCAGCCTGGACGGCCTGGTTGGCCGGCTGGGTCGTGACATACGGGGCCGCCGGCGCCTGCAGTGTGTAGGTGCCGCCTGCGGGGACCGTGACCCAGTCGGACAGCGAGCCGGCGTACGCGGAGCCAAACGGCGTGCCGCCGGGCTCGATGAGGGTGCCGGTCGGGGCGCTGATCGGGATGTCGATCTGCGCGCCGGTGTTCTTGATGACGATCGTGCCGCCCTGCTCGGTCGCGGTGACCGAGCCCGCCGCCACCGCCGCGGCCCAGGCCTGCTGTCGCTGAGCGGTCACCGCCGACTGGGGGAGCGTTGGCTGCACGTACGGCTCAGCCGAGCTGAAGACACTGTGGTACTGCGTCTCGAATTGGGTGAGCACGGGGATGAGCACCGAGCTGCTTGAGGACGCACCCACCAGGTTCGTCTGGTGTGCGTAGAACGGCACGGGGTCGTTGTTGGTGATGGTGCTGAACATCCCCGGTTCGACTTGGTTGATGATGCTGGCCTGGGTCGAGTTGGTGCCGGGGTAGATCGTGTTGTACTCGTCAATCTCCTCGGGCCAGGTGGCGACGTTGTAGTAGATGTTGATCGGGTGGCGCGGGACGACCTGCGCGGTCCCGTCGGCAAACGACTGGCCCGCCGCGAACGTGGCGCCGGTGTACGGCGTGGTCGTGTTGATGCCCAGGGGCGTGGTCGGGGGGTTCGGGTACGGCTTGGAGGCGTCCCCGCCGATGGCCGTGATCGCCGCGGCGGTGATCGCCGCGTTGAAGGACTGGTTCTGCTCGTACGGGTACTCGAGCGCGGTCGTCGCGGTCAGCGACGGGACCAACGTCGTGGCGGTGCCTGCGGCACCGGCGTCGGTGTAGCTGACCGGGGCCATGCCGCCGCCGGCGGTGTTGGTGGTCGAGGACGGGTTGAGCGTCTCCGGGTTCGGCGGCGAGACCGTCGCGATGTACTGCCAGGCTGTCGAGCCGGGGTTCTGGCGGTAGACGCGGTAGCTGGCGGCCTTGCAGACCCCCGTCCAGTTGATGCTGACCGTCTGGCCGGCGGCGACCCTGACCGAGGCCGTCTGTGTCTGTGAATCGCCGGTGTTGTAGATGTACTGGGCGGTGACCGCGTAGTTGTAGGTCCCGACCGTCGGGAACGAGCCGCCGCTGCCGCCGGCAGCAGCCGTAGTGTCCACCGCGTCGATCGAGGCAGTGGCGCCCGGGATCAGGTTCGCAAGGCCGGAGTGCTCGCCCGGGACGAACGCGTGCACATCGAAGCTGCCGGCGCCGTTGGACGTGCCGTTGGGGTCGGCGGTGAGGCCGAGGCCCCCGAGCCCGCCGCTGCCGCTCGCGGTCGCGAACGCGGCGTTCTGGTTGAGCTCGGCCTCGATGTAGTTCTGCGTTGCGCAGCCCTGGTCGAGCGTGGCGTGATCCCACGTGTGGTTGATCCAGCCGAAGTCCTGGCTGTAGGGCTTGCCGGTCGCCGGATCGGTGGACTGGAACTTGGCCAGCAGGGGATCAGCGGTCGCCGGGGTGTCGTTCGCGGAGCTCGCGCCTCCGTTGAAGGCCCAGTCGATGCGGAAGCTGTTGAGGCGCGACCACTGCGCGGCCGCGGCGATATCCGCGGCGCTCATCTGCGCCGCCGCGGTCAGCGAGGTCGTGTGGCTCGAGGTGTCCCAGGTGTTGTCGCTGTTGAACATGTCGTCGAGGTGCAGCGACACGTAGTTGCGGAAGAGCCCGAGGTGGGCGTTCTGGGTCACCCAGTCAATGAGCCCGCGCGAGAGCACGCGCCACTGCTCCTGGTACTGGTTGTAGGCGAAGAACAGCGCCGCTTCCTGGACGTTCTTTTGGGCGTCGGTGCTCGGGTGCTGGTAGACCCCACCGAGGCTCGTCGTCCCGCCGAAGCTGACCCACGAGGTGAACGCCGTACTGCTCACGGTCGCAGGGTACGCGTAGCTGCCCGTGTCGAAGGGGACCGAGCCCGCCAGGCCCGGCAGGGCCGCCGTGCCCGCCGCGGTGAGGGACTCGGACGTCGCGGTGATCGCCGCGCCGGTCGTGTCGTTCGCAACGCCCAAGTTCGGCGGCGCGGACGGGAAGCCGGTGACGTAGCCGTCGAGCTGGCGGACGTTGTACTGGCCCTCGTACGTGGCGAGGGCGCCGAGCTGTCCGGCGGCGAAGTCCGTGGGGCTGTCGGCGATCACGACGCCGTTGTAGTTGCCCTGCGTGCCGTTGGCCAGCGCCGGCAGCGCCACCTGCCACGACCCGAGGGCCCCGGTGTTGGTGGCGGTCACCTCGGTGTAGGGCACGCCTTCGCTGGACAGCGCCGACTCCCACGCGACGGTGGTCGGGTCGGCCGATCCGCTCCCGATCAGCAGCACCTTGAGGCCAACAGAGGGTGGCGCAGGAGTCGGGGCCGCGAGGGCCGACGCGGCGAGCAGGCCACCTGTGACACCCAGCGCAGCGAGACCCAAGGCGCCGAACTTCGCCCGGCGACGTCGCGGGCGAGACCACGACCTCCGCGGGGTCGGTGTGTGTGAGCGCCCCGCTTGGGCTGTTTCGCTGTGGTCGGTCTGTGGCCCGCGCATCGGCGCTGCTCCTGATCGTCATCGGTTCTGTTTTGGGGTCCGGGGGGACCCGTCCTGCTCGCGTTCTGCGCGGACCATCGCGGCCGAAACACCATCCGCGCGGGCAGTCATTCGTACGGTTCATGGGCGCCCAAGGCAGGGTGGTCCCCCGTGAGCGCTCTCACTACTTTTATGCAGAATCTGAACCGTCGGCAGACGGCCCGCTATCCCCCGAGAGTCAAGTCTTCTCGAGGCACCCACCCATTCGTTCACCGCCTCCCTCAAACCTGACCAACGAGCGTTCGCGGGTCCTGCACAGGGACAGTTCACGTCGCTTCTGCGATCGTGCGTCGGGGGAATGGGGTACCTCGACCCTGCGTGCGGCTACAGCATCTGCCTCGTCGTCGCAGACCGGGAAACGCGTCAGCCGGACCGTGCCATGTTGACCCGGCGTGGCGATCCGACGAGCGGATGAGTGCGCGTCGCCGGCGTGGATCTGGGGATACGGGCCGCCGCCTCGTTCCGAAGCCCGAGGTGGCCCGAGGCGTTCGGTCGGCGGATGTTCGATTGCGCGGACGCGATGGCGTGGATCGTGAGCCCTCGTTGTCCACTGGGCTGGGCGTCGAGCCAGGCGATTCAGCCGATCCGCCCGCTTGCGATCGGATCCGCGATCAGCCGCTTTTCCCGCCCGATCGCGGGGTGGGCGGGTCTCGAGGCGACTTCTGCCGTGATCGGAGTTCCCGACGACATGTCGTGCGTTGGCGGTCACGCGGGTTCCTTGGCTGCCGCACGCTCGCGCGCGCCGTCGGTGGGAATCCCCAGGCCGGCAGCGACAATGATCTCGGCCAACGCGCGCCGGGACTGATTGTCCACCGGGTCCGAAGCGCCCCGGTCCTGAGAGGCGCACGGGGTCAGGACGATCGGCGCGTCCGCGACCGTCGACGGTTCCACGCCCGTCCTCGTGGTGGGCGCCCTGCTGGGTACGGCGTCCATCACTCGCCTCGGAGTCGCTCGTCACGCTCGACGATCGACGCACATCACGTCACTGCAGGTCAATCCGATCCGCCGGCGTGAGGCCTGCGGGCGGTGATGCAGTCCAATTGGGACTCATGACGAGCCGAGCGAGTGGTGCGGATGTGCGCGCACCACGACCACGACGGAAAACGATTCCTGGGACGGTGCGCAGCGCAGCGCCTCGCCGCACGAGAAGCGCGATGCGGACAGTCGCGCCCGCCCCCGGCGAAGCGCCCTGAATGTCTCGGTGACGGTCCCGTTACCGCTCCCGGCAACGCCCCCCGGACGAGATGCGTATCTGGGGGATCCGGAGGCCGCCACCACCGACCGTGCGCTGCTGGCGCCCATTCTCCAGTAGGTGGAGTGCAGCACCAGCCGCAGCGTCGTGCCGACGCTCACCGTCACGGTCTGGCCATTGTCGGCGTCGGACAGCAGCCGCGGGGACGCCGCGGGCGACGCCCATGCCACCCCTGCGCCGGCCGCGGCGCACACGACCAGCGCGAGGGTGGCGCCATGCCAGGCGCGTCGTCGGTGGCCGATCGGCATGCCGCTGATACTCGCACCGCGGCCAGCCGCGCGATACTTGACGTTCGGGGGGTCCACGATGCCGGGGCGGATCGCCATGGCGTTCGCCCGCGCGCGACGGCCTGACGGAGGACGACGCCCAGCCGACGACCGTTCATGTCGATGTTGCGGGCCCTGGTGCGCTCGTGACCGGCGCGGCGAGCGGGACCGGCCTGGCGTGCGCGATGCGTCTCAAGGTCGCAGATGCACGCGTGTTGATGGTCGATCGCCCCCGGCGTGACGTCGAACTGCTCAGTCCGGGCGACGTCCGCTCGCCGCTGGTCAGGGCTCCGCATGATCGCGTAGACGACGGCCGCAGCGACCGAGATCTCGACGTCGAGCGCGCGGGCAGCCTGCTCGGGACGTGTACCGCTTTCGGCGTCGGTGGCACACCTAGCGGGTCGGGCGCCGTGGCCTGAGGAGCCCAACACGTGCGATGAGTCCATGCGCACCAAACCGTGTCGTCGCTTCGACAACGATGTCGGCGCCTCCGGTCACGATCGCCCGTCCGATCCGTTGGTTCCAAATGATCGTGTGGGGCCCTGGTGAGAGCCGGCGCGGTGCACGGATGACCCGCAGGGTGCGGCCGGCACGGGTCGTCACCCGTAGCGTCACCGCTGCGGACCGCCAGAGGCGAAAGGCGACTTGCTCTTCAGGCTGGCCATTGCGTATGAACGAGCGGGTGTGGAGAGCTCCAACGGTGCGGTCGACAACCACGAGCCGGTGGTCGCTTGAGACGGGGCCCAGCAGGGGCGTCAATGACGCATTGAGGTGATACGTGCCGTCGGGGAGACCGAGGCGCGCGGGATCGATGGACACACGGATTGGTATCGCAGGGGTGACCTGATCGAGCAGTGTGATGGGTGCGCGGTGCGATGCCGTGAGCGTGACCACGAGCGTCCCGGGGCTTGGCACGATGATCGGGACATTTTCACGGTCATCGACGCCGTCGTTGTTCGGTGAGATCGGCGCCGACAGCGGCGTGATCCGCACGCCTGAGTAGCGCACGACGATGGCCGTGCTGACGGCGCGCGGCGTTGACCATCGCATGACGTCAGTGCCATTGACGATCATCTGGCTGCTCCCCCCGGAGTCCATCGCGATCGCCACGCGTGCCCCGAGTCGCGCCATGAGGTCAGCCTGTTGTGGCACGGTGATGCCGGGGCTGCCGTCGCCGGGGCCTTGGGCGGTCACCAGCAAGTCCGTCCCCGCGGACGTTTGGCCGATGGCGGTCCGCTCAGATCGCGGGACGAGTTGGCTGGGGGTAAACCCCTCTCCGGCTGCGTGAGTCGGATGGCCGTTGACCACCAGCGCCGGACCACCGCCGATCGCCAATGTCCCTGGAGTGATCCCCGCAATGCGGGCGATGAGCGACACCCGGGTTCCCACCGGAAGGCTGGTCGCAATCGATGCCCCCGCCGCTCCGACTCCGGTCAGCACGAGGCCTGATCTGGGAATGCGCACTGATCGGCCGCTGCTGTTGGCGATGACCGTACCCGCGATCGCGCTGTTTGGTTCCAGCGGGCCAGGGTGGTCGGGGGCGATCGTCGCCGAATCCTCCGTGGTGGGGGTTGGACCTGAGGCACCGGCCGGCAGGTGCACCGGGAGTGGCGCGATCGTGCCCCCGTAGCCGGGGTTGAAGAGGATGTACTCACTCGCGTGCACCGCAGGACGGTCGATCCCATTGATGTTGTGCGGCGGGGCGAGTCCGGTGCCATCCGCTGCGATGGGGTCCCACGACCCGTTCAGGGCAGCCCGCTCGAGTGCCAACACCCCATCGGGTGCGACCAACAACGCTGAGCGCAGCGGATTTGGCGTGCTGACCAGGCCGGCGGTGCGGGTGATCGTCAGGCCGCTCGGGTACGCCAGACCGAAGTTAAACAGATCCCCGTTGACGCTTGCGACCGCCCCCGCGGCTGTCCTTGCCCGGGTCGCCGAGGCCAGGTCACCTCGGCTGCTGATCGCGCCCGAGACCACAGTCGGATCGAGCGAGGCCAGCCCGCGGGGCGATACCCGGATGACATGCACAACTTCGCCGCCGGGCAACACCTGACGTTGGTAGGTGATTCCCGTCGCGAGCGGAACGACCGCAGGCACTGGGAGCGGAACTGCGGTCACAGCGGCTGCGGCAG
This sequence comes from Thermoleophilia bacterium, assembly GCA_017882585.1. GTDB lineage: Bacteria > Actinomycetota > Thermoleophilia > Miltoncostaeales > Miltoncostaeaceae > CAITWD01. Next base: position 9,466 of record JADGPF010000034.1, on the reverse strand, counting down.
CCCATGTCGGTAGAGCGGCACTGACCAGCAGCACGAGGCCGGCCGCGGCGCGAAGTGAGTTTCGGGCGAGGGGCATACCAGGCTATGCGACCACGGCGGGGTGGGGATTGCAAGGTTGGCGAATGCGCGTGGGCGTTTCCGGAAGACCGCCGCCCAGCGGCTCCCGATTGGGCCACGCGGGGTCCGCAGGTGAGTGCTCGCATCTCAAGCCGATGAGCGGACTCGGACCGCTGACCCCTTCATCGCGAGGACGCCACGGCGTGTGTGGTTGGTTGCCGTCCGCGGCGCTCGGCGCCCAGGACACGCCAATGTCGGCATCTGGGCCGCCGGCGTCTCGCGGGCGGTGCGGGTAAGTACGGTGCCACCGCGTTGCCATCCCGGGGACGTGGGGTTCGACCGGCGGCAATCCCCGGCGTTGCCGCGCGCTCAGGCACCTGCTCGCCGCTTGGACCAGGCGTCGATGAGCGACATCATCTCACGCGTGAATGCCGGCAGGTCGGGGGGCCACCGCGACGTGACCAGGTTGCCGTCGACGACGACCTCGGCGTCCTCCCACAGGCCCCCTGCAGCCGTGACATCTTCGGGAACGCCGTCACCCCAGTACGAGGTCAATCGGCGGCCTGAGACCACACCCGCCGAAGCGAGCAGCCAAGGCCCGTGGCAGATCGAGGCAACCGGCCGTCCGTTTGCGAAGAACGATCGCGCGATGGCCTGCGCTCCCGGGGTGTCACGCACGGTGGCGGGCGCGCCATCCGGAAAGCCGCCGGGGACGACCAGCACGTCGTAGTTGTCGGGATCGACGGCGGAGATCGTCAGGTCGGGTTCGAGACTGTAGCCGTGCTCGCCTCCGATGCGGTCCATGGTCGGCGCCGCGATGTCTACGCGGGCGCCGGCATCGAGGAGACGGAAGTACGGCACGATCAACTCGGTGTCTTCGAACTTGTCCGCGGTGAGGATCACCGCACGGATGTCCGACGCGTAGGCCTTCGGCTTCGTCATCTTCATCTGCACGAAACTCGCCTCTCGATGTCGCCCGCTCGACCATGCTGCGCACTGCTCGACACAAAGCTGCCGATGGGTGGTTGGACCGGTTGATGCACACTAAAGCGAACTCGGCCCCGTGCGCGAAGGCCTGAGCTCGACCCGCTCCGGAGAGGATCAGCCCACCCGACAGCCGGTCTGGACCTGCGCGAGCATGGGTGCCCTGATCGCTCAGGACGCGGATGGCGGGCGCATCTCGTACGAGGCCGAGCAAACGGGCGGCACGGTACGGGTCTGGCTTCGGGTGGACGCGCTCCAGGCGCTGTGACCGATATCCGGCTGGGGGAGATCGAGCCTCGGGCGCACGCCCAGCACTCGGCGTCCGATTCACCGCACGACTCGAGCCACTCCTCGTCTGGCGCCGGCCCCGCCTGACGGCGCAATCCACTTGACGCGACGCCGACGGTGCGATGAGACTGGATGTGATTCACGGACCGCGGCCCAGCGGACCAGCTGGCGCGGATCATCTCACGGGGTCGACAACGTAGGAGGCGAGGTGATGGCGGACGCGACGGTGGGTTCGTTGCGGGAGGTCTTCTCGGGCCAGGTGGTGGCGCGTGATGGGTCGGGCTATGACGAGCTGCGTCGGTCCTGCGTCTGGAACGGGGACATCGACCGGCGCCCGTGGCTGATCGTCCAGCCGCGGACCCCGCAAGATGTCGCGGCCGCCGTGCGTTTCGCCCAAGATGCCGGCCGCGAGGTAACGGTCCGTGGCGGTGGTCACAACTTCTCGGGCTCGTGCATCGCCGATGATGCGCTCATGATCGACCTTGGTGACATGAACGCCGTCCAGGTCGATCCGGGCGCACGACGTGCAACCTGCGGTGGAGGGGCCTCTTGGGCGCAGCTCGACGCGGCCACACAGGAACACGCCCTCGGCACTCCCGGCGGGTTTATTAGCCACACGGGCGTCGCCGGGCTGACCCTTGGCGGTGGCTTCGGCTGGCTGACGCGCCGTGCGGGCCTGAGTTGCGACAACCTCATCTCGGTGGAGATCGTGACCGCAGACGGGACCGTCCGCCGGGCGTCCCAGGATGACAACCCGGACCTGTTTTGGGCGGTTCGGGGCGGCGGCGGGAATTTCGGGATAGTGACCCAGTTCGAGTTCCATCTGCACGACGTCGGGCCACTTATACAGCTTGGTCTCTCGTTCTGGGACCTCGAGTACGGCCCCGCTGCACTGCGGGTGGCCCGCGACCTCGAGAAGACCCTGCCGGACGCAATCGCGATGTTCATCGCGGGGATTAATGCCCCTCCGGCGCCGTTCGTGCCCGATCAGTACAAGGGCGCCCCGGGGTATGCGGTGCTGTTAGTCGACCACGGGGCGGGCGATGCGTACGCTCACGCGCTCTCAGAACTCCGGGGATCGGCCCCACCGCAGTTCGTCTTCGACACACCGATGCCCTACGTCGCGCTGCAGCAGATGTTCGACGAAAGCGCGCCCTGGGGGATCCGCGCATATGAGAAGGCGGTGTCCCTCGTGGAGCTCAGCGACGAGGTCATCGACGTGGTCGCGCGGCATCTGCCGGCAAAGGCGTCTCCGATGACGTTCATGCCGACATTTGTCCTCGGTGGTGCGTATGGGCGTCGGTCTGATTCGGAGACGGCCTTCGGCGGGCGACGCGCGACGCGCTACGTCCTCAACCTTGCAGCCGTCGCGCCCACCCCAGATCTGCTGGAGGCCGACCGCGAGTGGGTCCGACGTGTCTGGTCGGACCTGGTGCCGCTCGCCGAGGGTACGGGCAGCTACGTCAACTTCATGACCGATCTCGACCACGATCGCGTGCTCGCGAGCTACGGCGCCGACAAGTACGCACGCCTGAGTCGGATCAAGGCGCAATACGATCCCGACAACGTCTTCCACCACAACGCGAACATCGCGCCCGCGACCGAGTAGGTCGCTCGGCCCTCGACGGTGCCGAGCCGCGGATCTGGGCGCTGGGGCGGCGTCTCAGCGGCGCTGGTCGGGGTGCCGTGCCGTGACCTGCGCGCTCGGCGAGCGTTCGTGTGACCACCTCGGTAGCGGCGGCCATACGGGACCGCTGTCGAGGCCGGTCTCGCGCGCGGCAGCCGGCCGGCGAGACCCCATCACGCCTCGTGAACCGGTCGGGTGCGACCGTTCTGGCCGGTTGCTCAGAAATCGGCGGCACCCCGCTGCGACGCTCCTTTCGACGTGCCGAGTCCGCTCGCGGCCGTCATCGCCGATCGGCCCGGGGGTTGGCGCAGACGACGCGCGATTGGTTGGCGGTCTACACGTACTCGTCGTGGCGACGGATCCATGACGGCTCCGAGGGGCTCTCGTCGCGACCCTTCGGCGTCCGGTCCAGCAGGCCGTAATAGGCCATTGCGAGTTCCAGGCCGCGGGCGGTCGCGACATAGGTCCGGTAGACGATTCCGTCTGCGAGCGCGTACACGCTTAGGCCCGGTCCTTCGGAGACGTACCCCACCACGTCCGTGCCGCACATGCGCGCGTTTTGCTCGACGGTCGGCGGGATGTCGCCCGCCAGGAACGGCTTCAGCTCCTCCTCGGTGTACAGGAAGCCGAGATCACGGTTGAAGTCGCTGCCGCCGGTTGAGACCCAGTCGATACCCCAGCCCATCCGCTGCCTGTAGGCGACAAGCTTCTCGACCGGCGCGCGGGAGGTGAGCACAAGAGTGGTGTCCCTGGCCTTCAGGTGGGCGACCTGAGGATCGAGCGTGTCCGCGATCGACGAGCACACCGGGCAGCCTGCGTCCCAGGACGGCCCGAACATGAAATGGTAGACGGCCAGCTGGGAGCGACCGGCGAAGAGGTCCAAGAGGGTCTTCGTGCCGTGCTCGGTCTCGAACCGGTAGTCGTCCTCGACCGGGACCCACGGCAGCCCGCGCCTTTTCGCGGCCAGCTCGTCGCCGCGACGGGTGAGCTCCTTCTCCTCCTTTAGCAGCTCGTCGCGCTCTACCTGCCACTGTTCCTGCGTGGCGATCCTGTGCTCTGTCATCAGCGTGTGACCTCCTGGCTGAGTTCGCGGGCAGTGAGTGGTGACCACATGGCAAGCATTGTGGACCTCGCCCGGCGAAGGTGTCGGACCAGACCGGCGCGGCGTCGTTGGTGTCCTCGTCCGGCCCTCGGCTCGACGGTCCGGTATCCAACGAAGCAATGGTCCCAAGCAGGCTGTCCGCGTGATTGGTCATGAACCCCGAGCCCGTACCGCGTATCGCCCTCGCGACGAGGAGCACGACAGCGCGCGGGTCGTCGCTGAGGTGATTCGGGAGATGGACTCCCCTGCGACCGAGCCCGTCGACGCAGCGTCACGGCGGCGGGCTCGGTATCGGGAGATCCCTACTTGATCCCGACCACCATGGAGTCCGGACCGACCAAGTGCTGTGCGGAGGTGCGGGTGAAGCCCGCGTCGGTCAACCAGCCCCGGCAGTCCGCGGCGGTGTAGTCGAAGCCCCCGTCGGTCTCGATAAGCATGTTGAGGCTCATCAGCAGTCCGAAGATGTTCTGGGAGCGGTCGTCGTCGATCATGGACTCATAGACGACCAGTGCGCCGCCGTCCGGAAGAGCGTCGTAGGCCTTGCCGACCAGCATCCGCTTGGTCTCGAGGTCCCAGTCGTGGAGCACGTGCCCCATCGTGATGACGTCGGCCGCCGGCAGGGGCGCCTGCAGAAAGTCCACCGGGGCAAACCCCACCCGCCCGGCGAGACCCTTTGCGGCCACGTAGTCCTCGAAGATCGGCCCGACCTCGGGCAGATCCAGGCCCGTTCCGGACAGATGCGGGTGGGCGAGGGCGATCTGCACCGCGAGATCCCCTTGCGCGGAACCGACGTCCACGAAGCTGGCGTAGTCGCGCCACGGAAAGGTCGCCGCGATGGTCATGTTCGCGGGGCGGCTCAGCCCCGTCATCGCCGCAAGGAACTCCTCGAGTCGCGCCGGATCGGCGTAGACCGTCTCGAAGAACGGCGTGTGTCCAGCGGCCGTCTCGTTTTGCGGACGCCCGGTGCGCAGGCCCTCCGTCAGCCCGCCCCAGAACCCGTACAGGCGGTGGTTCGCCATCTCGAGGATCCCGCCGAGGTACGACTGCTTGCGGCGATCGAGAAACAGGTCGGTCTCACGGGTGTTGTAGTACAGGCCCTCACGACGCTCGAGGAAGCCGAGCGCCACGAGAGCGTCGAAAAAGTCGTGCGCCGCACGTTCGTGCAGGCCGAGCCGGTCACGCAGCGATGAGAGGTCCTCGGGATGCCGGGCAAGTTCGGTGAAGACACCCATCTCGATGGCACTCAAGAGGGCCTTGGACGCCCAGAACCCAAGACCCACCTGCATGATGCGCTCGGGTGTGGGGTGATCACTCACGGTCGTTCCTCCCGATCGGGGATGGCGGCGCGGCTGCGGTCGCGAAGGCAACCGCTGGTGCGTGTGCCCGGGGGATCAGCGATGCGGCAATCCACGCGACCATCCGGGCTCACGGTTTGTTGCGTGCCACCGACAGGCGCCACGGATGGCACGCGCTGCTCAGCTGACGTCATCGAGCACGAGGGCCCGCACCGATCCGGGAATCACGCCTGCGCGTCCCATCGCCTCACGCAGGTCCTGGTTGTCAAGGAAGGCTCCCGCACCTGCAGCATTCGGGAAGACGTGCTCCACCACCACATGGTTGGGATTGGCGGTGTCCTGCAGGACTCGGTGTGATGTGACGCCGGCGCGTGCCCGGGCACCGTCGACCGTGTCGTAGACGGTCCGCCATGCGGCGTAGTCCGTGACCTCGTGGTCTACCAGAAGTGTCGCCATGATCAGCCCTTTCAGGTCGGGAACGTCGGGGCGTTCCGCTAATGTGGTTCACATGCGCAAGTAAAGTACTTCACAGACGCAAAAAGACTATGAGAGATGTCTTTCACCATGTCAAGTAATTCGCCTGAAACGGATGCCTTGCTGGCCGAGCTACCCGAGGCTGACGCATTCAGTCCTGAGGAGCTCCGTGCCTGGCGCGGATTGATCCGCTTACGGGAGACCGCGATGCGTCAGATCGACCGGCGCCTGCGGGAGGCGGGAGAGCTCACCTTGGGCGACTACGGCGTGCTGATCACCCTGGTCGGTGCCCCGGACCTGAAACTCCGAATGACCGACCTCGGCGCACGACGAATGGTGAGCCCCAGCGGCATCACTCGGGTGGTGATCGATCTCGAGGATCGCGGCCTCGTTCGTCGTGAGCAGGACCCCAGCGATGGGCGCGGGTCGCTGGCTGTGCTGACCCGAACCGGCCTCGAGGCTCTCCGCAAAGCTCAGGTCATCCACCACCGGGTGGTGCGGGAGACGTACCTGGGGCGCCTGACGCCACGCGAGCTCGCCCGCCTCGCCCAACTGTATGAGAAGGCGGCGCCGGGAGTGATCTCCTTTGCGGTTTGGCCCCCCGCGAGTGCCGGGTCGTAACGTACGTGCGGTACCAGCGGAGCCCCGATCTGCCAGAGATCATCCCGTACTCCGCGCCCGGGGGCCTGGATCGAGCTCCATATCGGCTCGATTGACCGCTTCACAGTCGGTGAACACGTTGGCCCACGCCCGCGTGCCGCTTGCGGGGCCAGGCGGCCCGCCGGCGAACGCGAGATCGGGCCGCCTCGGCGATCGCCATTCGCGCCCCCGGACCCGCGCCACCAGCGGCCTGGGCGGCACCGGGCGGGGTCCGGCGCGCTTGATTGCACGCGTCTCGGCGCCGATATAGGTGATAGGAGCGATCCGACGACCAATGACGTGCGCGGCCGTGGCGCCGGAGATCTCGGCGCACCGCCGCACGATCCCGCGCCGTCGGGGCCCCAGGTCGCCCACCTGGCGCACACCGGCATGGTGCGGATCTCCCCCGACGGGAGCGGAGCGGCATCCGTCTCGATGACGCCCGAGGGCAACGCGCCACGCGTGAGTGCGGTGATCCCGACAATGAACGAGGCAGCGAACCTGCCCGACGTCCTGTCGCGGCTGCCCGAGTGCGTCGACGAGGTGATCATCGTCGACGGGCATTCCACTGATGACACCATCGCCGTCGCGCGGGCGGTGCGCCCTGACGTGCGGGTGGTCGTCCAGACGAGCCGCGGCAAGGGCAATGCCCTGGCATGCGGATTCGCGATGTGCAGCGGAGAGATCATCGTCATGCTCGACGCCGATGGGTCAACAGACCCGCTGGAGATCCCGTTGTTCGTCTCTCGGCTGCTGCACGGAGCGGACTTCGTGAAGGGTTCTCGGTACATCCCGCGCGGCGGAAGCGAAGACCTCACCTCGACGCGGCGCTGGGGCAATCGCATCTTGACCGGGACGGTGAACGCCCTCTTCGGTGTGGACTACACGGACCTCTGCTACGGCTACATGGCCTTCTGGCGGCGGTGCCTGCCGGACCTCGCCGTCGATTGCACAGGGTTTGAGGTTGAGACGTTGCTGACGCTTCGCGCCGTTCGGGCAAACCTCGACGTCGTTGAGGTTCCGAGCGTCGAGCACGACCGGCTGCACGGGGAGAGTCACCTGCGTGCGGGCCGTGACGGCATACGTGTCCTGCACACGATCATCCGCGAGCGAATGTCCCGTAGCCGCTCGGCTCGGCAGGCACCGCCGTGGGCGGCGCTGACCGGCGCCATGGACGGGGGTCCCGGGCCGCCGCCCGGCGTACCGCCGGCGCGGCTCCGTCCCGAGTCGCGCATCCACGAAGCGCCGGTCCACGCTGGGTCAGGACGCGCCGCGGATTGGTGCACCTATGCCGCGGAGCTCGCGGCCACGCGGTCGGACGCCCCGACCGATCACCCGGACGTCGTGGTCATCGTGTCGACAGAAGAGGCAGCCGAGTGGATCTCGCAACGTGTACGCATGCCTCACGTGCACGTGGTCGTCGTGCCGGTCGTCTGAGCCGCGGGCAATCTGCCGTTGCGCGCGGCGGCTCCGCCCGCTGCGGTTGGTCGCCTGGGGAGCGAGATGGGGCTAGGTTCTTCACATGGCGACGAACGACCCCGCAATCGATCCAGCATCGCCGTCGCACGGTGAGCAGCCGATCCGCGCGGCCGAGGTCGTCGGCGCGCTGTCCCTCGCGACCGACCTCGGCACCGGGCAGCCACTCGAGCACGCAATGCGCACCGCGGTGCTTGCGGTCCGTCTCGGCGAGATCGCCGGAGCGTCGCGACAGGAACTCGTCGACACGTACTACGTGGCGCTCCTGCATTCGTCAGGGTGCACCTCGGACGGGCACGAGGCGGCGCACATTTACGGCGACGACATCGTGCCGAGGGCCGCGTTTGCGCTCGTCGACGCAGGCAACGTCGACGAGGTCGTTGCATTCCTGAAGGCGAACGTCGGACTCGGCCGCACGCCAGAGATCCGCGCCAGTATGGTCGAAGCGGCGCTCGACCATGGGCTTCCGGCTGCCCGACAAACGCTGGCGATGCACTGTGAGGTGGCGCAGCGGTTCGCGGGGTGGCTCGGCTTCAGTTCGGGCACCCAGGCAGCGCTCGAACACGTTTTTGAACGCTGGGACGGACTCGGGTTCCCGGGGCTCGCGAGCGGCGATGAGATCCCGCTGCCGATGCGGCTGGTGCACGTGGCGCGCGACATCTCCGTGTTCCTGACGGCCGCCGGCCCGGAGGCGGCCCGCGGCGTCGTCGAGGGTCGGTCGGGAGGAGCGTATGAGCCCCGACTCGCCGGCCTCGCGACAGGCAACCTCGCCGACATGCTCGCGGATCTGGACGAGACGCGAATGTGGGAGCAGGCGCTGGAGGTCGAACCGTTTCCGCAGATCTGGATCGCCGGCGAACGGGTCGACACGGCATTCGCGGCGATCGCCGCGTTCACCGACCTCAAGTCGCCATGGCTTCGCGAGCATTCGACCGGTGTGGCGGAGCTCGCCGAAGCCGCCGCCTGGCGCCTGGGTCTGCCGGCGGCGTCGGTATCGGCCGTGCATCGGGCCGCCCTCGCACACGACCTCGGCCGCGTCGGCGTGTCGAACGCGATCTGGGAGAAGCCGGGGCCGCTTGGGTTCGGGGAGTGGGAGCGCGTGCGACTTCACCCGCATTTCACCGAGCGCGCCTTTGCCCAGTCGGCGGCGCTCGCGCCGATCGGCATCCTGGCGGGTGCACATCATGAACGTCTCGACGGCTCCGGATACCACCGCGGCACACGTGGTCCGGGACTCGATCAGTCCGCCCGTATCCTCGCCGCCGCCGACTGCTACGCCGCGATGTGTGAGGCACGGCCATACCGGCCCGCGCACGACGCGCCCGAGGCGGCGGCGGAGTTGATGCGCGAGGTGAGCGAGGGGCGGCTCGATCGGGACGCGGTCGACGCGGTACTGGCGGCCGCCGGACACCGTCTGCGCCAGCGTCCCCGCGAACTGCCCGCCGGGCTGACCGAGCGCGAACTGGACGTGCTGCTGGTACTCGTGCTCGGCAGGTCGAACCAGGAGATCGCCGACGACCTCGG
>JADGPF010000033.1 GCA_017882585.1 Thermoleophilia bacterium | reverse complement strand
TGGCAAGCACCGTCTTGAGCCCGATGCGCACGACCGCGTGGTCATCGACGATCAGTATGCGTATCGCGTCGGTCTGACTGGTTGCCATCTAGGGCATCACCTCTGCTGGGAACGGTTGCGGGACTGGCGACGGATCCGGAATGTCGCTGTCGAGCGGGATGGAGATAATGATGCGCGTGCCGGGCGACATCTGGTCGACATCCAGACGGCCGCCCAGACGCCGGGCCCGCTCATGCATGTTGCGCAGGCCGAAACCGCTGTGGTCATCGGCCGGCGGATGGATCCCGCAGCCGTTATCGCTGATCTCCAATTCAAGCTCATCCTGCGCAAATGTCAGCCGGACATCGGCGACGCAGGTTCCCGCGTGGCGCGCGGCGTTGGACAGCGCCTCGCGAAGAATCTGCTCGAGATGCTTGCCGGCCCCTTGGGGCACCGGACCTGAGGATGACATGCCGCGCACCTGGACGCGAACGGTCAAGTCCGTCTCAAGGCCGAATTCCCCGGTGATTTCGCGCAGCCGGATCGCGATACCGTCCGGCGTGTCGGGCGTCTGGGAGAGGTCCGTGATGTAGGAGCGGATGTCGTCGGTGACGTGGTTGAGGTCGGCGACCACGCCGCGCACCTCGCTGCGGATGGGCCCGTCGTCGGAATGCAAGGCGATCGCCTCGAGGCGGAGCGCGGCGGCGTAGATCGACTGGATCGTGCCGTCGTGAAGATCCCTGCGAAAGCGCGCGCGCTCCTCGGCGATGGCGCGTGAGCGTTCGAGCGCATCGAGCCGCTGTTTGGCCTCGACCTCGAAGATCTCGAGCAGTTTGGCCGCCAGCACGCACAGCGCGAGCCCCGCAAGGCCGAGCACCACGTCCAGCGGGACGTCGGTCGCCGCGAACCAGTGGTCGGTCGTCACCAGACCCGGCGCCCACGGCGCAGGGTCGACGATCGTCCCCCCGATGACGGCGTAGAGCGCGAGTACGCCTGCGGCCGCGGCCGCGTACGGCCGGATCGTCGTCATACCGGCGAACGACAGTGCACCGCGCTGGCGCCAGAGCCCGACCGCCGACAGGAGCGCGCCGGCCAGCAACAGCGTCATCCGCGCCACGTTGTCGACCGAGAGCGCCCATTCGGTCGCGGTCCAGTGCTGCTGACCGGCCACCACGGCGGCAGCCACGACGATGAGCACCCACGCACCGACCGACGCCGCAGTCAGCGCGACGCGTCGGCGCCGGGGGAGCTCGAGCAGTCGCAGGCCGAACTGGATGATGAACAGGTAGCCCGCGGATTGCAGCAGGCCGCGCAGCACCAGCAGGCCGTTGATGTAGTGCGGGTGCAGGTAGCCCTGCTGAATCGGGATGAAGACGTTGCCCCAGATGGCAAACGCCTCGGCGAACGCGAATGCGGCGAGCCAGATCAGGGCGCTGGTAAGCACCAGGCGACTGGCACGTCGGCGCTGAAGCCACACCGCGAGCCCCAGGGCGAAGAACACCAGCCCGTAGGCGAACACGACGATCGTCTGGTTTTGCGAGAAGAACTCGTGCATCGGGCGATGCCCCAGAGGCCATTCGGGCCGTGGTTCCGGGACGGAAAATGCACCGGTACCCAGCGGGGGTCAGTAGGAATCGGTCCCGGTGCGCACGTGGCCCCGGACACTGGGACGATTGTACTCCGCTACTGGCCCAATGCGGCGTCGAGTTGGGCGCGCAACTGGGTGATGATGTCGTGGTGGGCCGCCGCGGCGACGCGGGGGTCGTCCAGGATCTGGCGGCGATCGCGGGTGGAGAGCGCGCTGGTCAGATTGTCGTCTTGCATGATGTCGTCGAGATGACGGCCCGCGTCAAGCTGGCCGACCACGTACTGCACCATGTGCTTGTGCCCCAGCGACTCGGTGTTCAGCATCTTGTCGACCTCGTCTTCAATCCCCATCGATTCACCTCCACGGTCTGTGCGCGCTGTGCGCCTGTCCAGAGCCTACTCCCGCCCGCGCCGCTGCAGCGGGCCGGATTCCGGCCGTGCGGGGCCGAGCCGCGCGCCCACCGATGCGGGGATTCGGCCGTCGATCGCTGCTCTCCGACGCGCGGGGGTGCATTATCTACGGCGTGGGCAAAGACCGCTATGTCGATCACGGCAAGGACCGCGAGCTCCAGCGCACCTACCGGGGCGGCGCCGAGCTCGGGGCGGCCCGTGATCCCGAGACGAGCACGGGCCCGGAGAAGGCGATCCTGATCGCGTCGATCCAGCGACAGGACGATGCCGCCGAGGACTCGATCCAGGAACTGATCGAACTGCTGCGCACCGCCGGCGCCGAGACCGTCGCCCGCGTCGTCCAGCAGCGCGTGCGCCCGGATCACAAGACCTACCTGGGGCGCGGCAAACTCGATGAGGTCCACGAGATGTTCCCCGCCTTGCGGCCCGACCTGGTCGCGGTCAACGGGGAGCTGAGTCCCGGCCAGCAGCGCGCGCTGGAGGACCGTCTCCAGATCCGCGTCGTGGACAGGACGGCGGTCATCCTGGACATCTTCGCGCTGCATGCCCGCACCGCCGAGGGCAAACTCCAGGTCGAGCTTGCCCAACTCGCGTACTCCTACCAGCGCCAGGAGGGCCTGTGGCAGCACCTGGAACGGCTGGGCGGCGGCGTCGGCACGCGCGGACCCGGTGAGAGTCAGCTGGAATCCGACCGGCGGCTGCTGCGCAATCGGATGGGCGTCCTGCGGCGGCGCCTGCGCGACCTCGACCGGTCGCGCGGGGTGATGCGCGACCGGCGTCTGGGCTCGGGCGCGCCCCGGGTAGCTTTGGCCGGCTACACCAACGCCGGGAAATCGAGCCTGATGAACGCGCTGTCGGGTGCGCGGGTCGCCGTCAACGACGCCCTGTTCGAGACGCTCGACCCGACGACCCGGGCCATCGAGGAACGTGGCATTCGCATCCTGCTGTCCGACACCGTGGGGTTCATCCGCGATCTGCCGCACCAGCTGGTCGAGGCGTTCCGATCCACGCTGACCGAGGTCCAGGACGCCGACCTGATCCTCCACGTGGCCGACGCCGCCGAGCCCGAGCACCGGCGCCTGGCGCAGGCCCTCGCGGTCGAGGATGTCCTTGAGGAGATCGGCGCCGGCGCGATCCCCCGCGTCCTGGTGTTCAACAAGGTCGACCGTGTCGGGCCGTCGGAGCATCAGGCGCTGCTGGCCCGGCATCCGGACGCCCTCCTGGTCTCGGCCCTGAACGGCGACGGCATCGAGGCCCTTCGCACGCAGCTGATGGCCCTCGCCCGGGAGCGCCTGACGCCGTTCGACGTGGTAATCCCGTGGAGCGCCGGAACCCTGCTGTCGGACGTGTACCGCCAAGGGCGCGACATCAGTGAAACCCAGACGGAGTCGGGGCTGCACGTGACCGCACTCATGCCACCCGCCGCGGCCGCCCGTCTGCACACCGCGATCGCGGCGCTGGCGACCGAATGAGCGATGACCGCCGGATCCCCGAGCTGCGCAACATTGATCCGGCGATCACGCAGTGGCTGCACGAGGTCGGCATCGACTCGGCCGAGCAGCTCCGCGCGATCGGCGCGGCCGCCGCGTATCGCACGATGCGGGCCTGGCGCCCGTGGAGCGCGGAGCTGATCGTGCTCTGGGCCCTCGAGGGCGCAATCAACGACGTCGACTGGATCGACGTCACCCCGGAGCGGCGTCTCGAGCTGCGCCGTCAGGTGGACCCCGACGCGGCGCCCCGCCCGGAAGCCCAGGAATACGGGCGTTCTGGTGGATAGTCGAGGACCGTCCCACTAATCCGTAGTGGTCCGCACCGTTCGTATGGGTGGCCGCCGCCGGCAGGGGGCGCCATAGCCTGCAGGCACGCCATTCCGATACGAAGGCCCCCTGCGGAAATGCCCTACGACATCGACATTCTCGGAGACGACCCCAGCGCACCCCAGACGCTGGCGTCGTCGCTTGCCCGAGCATTGGTCGCACATGGCGCGCTCGAGCGACCCGTCGTCTTCGCCTGCATCGGGACCGATCGATCGACCGGCGACGCCCTCGGACCGCTGGTCGGACAATGGCTGGTGCGTTCCGGATACGACGACACGCAGGTCGTCGGCACGCTCGAGCACCCGCTGCACGCACTGAACCTGCGCGACCGCATCGGTCCGCTGGCGAGCTCGCTCGCGCCCCCGGTGGTCGTCGCGGTCGACGCCGCGCTCGGGCCGCGCGAGAGCATCGGCATGATTAGCCTGCGGGGCGGCGGCCTACGGCCCGGCCACGGGGTCGGCAAGTCGCTGCCACGCGTCGGCGACCTCGCGATCACCGCAACCGTGAACATCTCCTCGGGCGCGTTCGACGCCCACGTCCTGCAGAGCACGCGCCTGTTCGTCGTCCAGGCATTGGC
>JADGPF010000032.1 GCA_017882585.1 Thermoleophilia bacterium | reverse complement strand
TGGTCGTCATCATCATCGGTCTCCTGGCCGCGATTGCGATCCCGACGTTCCTCGGTCAGCAGGGCAAGGCCAACGACGCCGCAGCGGAGTCGCTGCTGCGTAACTCGGCAAGCGACATGGAAGCCGCATTCTCGAGCACGCAGGACTACTCGACGATCACCGTCGCCCAGCTCGCCGCGATCGAGCCGGCCGTCACGTTCCAGACCACGGCCGCCAACGCCGCCCAGAACCAGGTGCAGGTGACCGTCAACGCGAACGGCTACTCGCTGGACACCACCAGCAAGAGCGGCAAGGCATTCGACTACACCAAGGACCTCACCAAGGTCCCGCCGGTGGCCCGCACCTGCGGTACCGGCTGCGTCTGGTAACAGCCGCGCACCACGCACACCCGAAGGGCCCGCCACGGCGGGCCCTTCGTCGTTGTGGTGACCGGTTCGTGTTCGCCCGGGGCCCATCCGCACGGGGCCCGGGCGAATGACTGCCGGTGAGCACAACAAACACGGTCGGAAGCCTCAGTGTTTCGCCTGCTCGCGCCGATAGGGACTGCGTGGGCAGGCTGCCGCCGGACCCGCTTGGTTTGCCGCGTCGCGCAAGGACCGTGTTCGTGAACCATCCGCGTGAGTTCGATCGTGCACCGAGTACCGCCTCCGCCCGTGCGGACGGGCGCGCACAGCACAGCGTCTACTCGGCCGACCGGATCGGTTGGAAGCGGGCCGTGCTAGTCGCCGCGATCGCCGCAATCGCAGCGATCGTCGCGGTGGGCGCCGGTGCCGCCCCGGCCCAGAACGCCACGCGCCACAACGCGCCGCTGGTGCCGCCCACCAACAATGCGGCCTCGCCGTTCGCGGCCGACCCGGGCTCGAGTCTGCCGGTCGGCCTCGTACCGAACCAGACGGTCAACCCGCTCGTCGCCCCGCAGCAGCCGGTCGTCCTGACATGGTCGCCGGTGCCGGGCGCGGTGTCGTACGACGTGGAGATCTCCGCGTCGCCGGGCTTTTCGAAGGTCGTCTGGTCGCAGAACACCGACCAGGCTCAAGTCGCCCCGAACATCATCCTCGCCGACGGGACGTACTGGTGGCGGGTGACGGCCAGTGACAAGGCGGGCACGCGCGGGATCACCAGCGGTATCGCGACGTTTGCCAAGAAATGGAACGGCACCGTGGCCGGTGGCGTGTTGTCGGACACCCCGCAGGGGGCGCCGGCCAGCCTCGTGCGTGTGACCCCGTACCTCAGCTGGAATGCCGTCCCGGGTGCCGCCTATTACCAGGCCCAGATCGCACCGGGAACCCAATTCGCCTCGCCAGTGTTCGATTCCGGGTTGGTGACCCAGACCGGTATCGCCCCTGGCGCATCGACGGTCCTGCCGGACGGCAACTACATCTGGCGCGTACGGGCGTTCGACGCCGCCAGCAATCCGGGTCCGTGGACCGTCGAGTCGAGTTACACCAAGACCTGGGTCGCGCCGACTCCGACGGCGCCCGCCGACGGGGCGACGGTGAGCAGCTTTGAGCTGCAGTGGAACCCGGTCCCGGGCGCACAGTCCTATGACGTGCAGGTGACCCGCCAGCAATTCAACTTCACCGCCGGCCAGTTGGTGGTCAACAGCCCGACGGCGAGCACCGCCTATGTCCCTGACCTCGCCGAGACCCAGTCCCACGGGATTGGCGCCGTGCAGTACTGGTGGCGGGTCCGGCCGGTGATCAACGGTGTGCTTGGCACCTGGAGCCCGGTCGACACATTCACCTTGCAGGCGCCGTCGTCGACGACCGGGGTGCCGACGCTCAGCTCCGACACCGTCGCCAGCACGAGCGCACTGACACCGATCCTCAGCTGGACGCCGGTGACCGGGGCGGCCGTGTATCGCGTCGATATCGCGACCGACAGCCAGTTCAACAACGTGGTCTTCTCCGATCTGACGACCAACACCGCCTGGGCGATGCGGAGCCCGCTGCCCGACAACCAGGTCAACACCGGCTATTACTGGCGGGTCGTGTGGGGCGGTAATGCCGACTCGTCGAACCCCGACTACCTGGTTGACGAGACGCTCGTGCCCACGGCGACGTTTACCAAGCAGACCCAGCCGACGGTCGGTACGGCCGCCAGCGGAATCGTCACGGCCCCGCCGCTGTTTACCTGGTCGGATATCCCCGGTGCGGGCAAGTATCAGCTGCAGGTCAGCCGCGACCAGCAGTTTGCCGACTCGACGACCGAGAGCATGACCGCGTTCGGACTGGGCACCTGGTGGAACTCCGCACAGGGCTCACCGCTGACCTCGGGGACGTGGTACTGGCGGGTCCGTCCGCTCGACGATGCCGGCAATAGCCTGACCTACAACTCCCCGGCGCAGAGCTTTGTGATCAACCCGCCCGCGCCGACCCCGTCTGCGCCAAGTAACGGCGCAACGGTCATCGCGTCCCCCGAGCTTTCCTGGAACCCGGTCAACGGGGCCTGCAGCTACGACGTACAGGTGTCGGCCACCTCGACCTTCCCCGCGGCGGACGGCGGCAGCGGATCCTCGATCCCCAACGGAACCAACACCTCCCAGACCGCATGGGTGCCGACCGGCAGCCTGGTGAGCCACGCCGGTACCTGGTTCTGGCGGGTCCGTGCGGAACTGTGCAATACCGACACCGGCGCCTGGAGCGGCACGCAGGCATTCATCAGCCAGCTGCCGCCGCAGTTCAACCTGAACTTCATCCCGACGCGGGTCACGTACGGCACGACCATCTCGGTCGTCGGCCAGCTCGTGGCGAACGGGAGTCCCGTCGCGAACCCGACGCTTGTCCTCGAGCGGCGCCTGTACCCGAGTGACACCTACACACCGGTCGCGGCGATCCAGGCCGACGGCAGTGGGCGCTTCGCATTCCCGCTGTCGATGACCCGCAGCGCCGACTGGCAGCTGCGCTGGTCGGGCAGCCTGCCCTTCGACCAAGGCATCGCCTCGTTCGACGTCACCGTGCTGCCCCGGGTCTCGTTCACCCTGACCCGCTCGCGGGTTGTGCGCGGCCGCGTCTACGGTGCGCGCGGGTTCGTGTACCCGATCCGTCCGGCGTGGATCCAGATCCAGACCGCCAACGGGTGGAGCAATCTCGTCCGCGTCCCGTCGAACACCCGCTTCGCGCTGAACCTGCGCGCGAAGCTGACGACGGGTAGGCACCACCTGCGGCTGTACGTGCCGACCGATGCCAACCAGACGATTGCCGCGGCTGGCTCGAGCGCCCGATCCCTGTTCGTCTACGACGTCATCGTGATCAAGTGATGGGTACGACGGTGCCGTTGTGGTGGTGGACGCTGCTGGCCGGGGTCATTGGACTCGCGGTCGGATCCTTCTGGACCGTCGTCGTGTGGCGCTGGCCGCGCGGCGAATCGGTCGTCGCGCCGCGTTCGCACTGCACCGGGTGCGAGCGCACGCTGCATACACACGAGCTCGTGCCGGTGGCCTCGTGGCTGTGGCAGCGGGGCCGCTGCCGTGGTTGCGGCAGCGGCATCCATTGGCGCTACCCCGCGATCGAGGCGGCCACCGCGCTGCTGTCTGCCGGCGCGATCGCTGCCTTCGGGCCGACCCTTACGGGGCTTGCCGCCGCGCTCTTAGGCATGGTGCTCGTTCCGGTCGTCGTGATCGATCTGGAGTATCAGCTCATCCCCGACGTGATCGTGGTGCCGGCGGCAGTTGTCGGCCTTGCACTCGGGATCGCCGCGCATCCGGGTCGCTGGTGGGTGCCGGTGCTCGCCGCGCTGGGGGCGGGCGGATTCCTGTTTGTAATCTGGCTGGTCTTTCCCGCCGGAATGGGTCTCGGCGACGCGAAGTTCGCGGTGCTGATGGGCGCCGTGCTCGGCCTGTCGGTGATCCCGGCGATGGGCATCGCGTTTGCCGCCGGCGCGCTGCTGGGCATCGCGCTGATTGCCCGACGCGGCGCCTCGGCCCGGAAGATCGCGGTGCCGTTCGGTCCCTTTCTGGCGGCGGGCGCGGTCGTCGGCCTCATGTGGGGGCCCGCAATTGTCAACTGGTATACGAGCCGGCTCGCCTGAGCAGAGGTCAATGGTGGATCACGACTGGAATACGGACTCATGAGCGGCGTCGTCGCACTCGACCTGGGCTCAAGCGCGATCGCGGCGGTGGAAGTCACCACCACCCGCGAGCGCGTCAGCCTGACCAACGCGAACGTGGAGCCGCTGCCGAGCGGGCTCATCCACGACGGGGAGATCCAAGAGCCGGATGAGCTCGCGGAGTTCGTGCGCCGGATCTGGAAGAGCGGGGGCTTCTCGGGGCGTCGTGTGCGTCTGGGCATCGCCAACCAGCGTGTGATGGTGCGCGTGATCGACCTGCCGTTGCTCACCGACCAGCGCGAGCGATCCGCGGCGGTCGCCTATGAGGCACAGGAACACATCCCGATCCCGCTCGATCAGGCGGCGATGGATTTTCAGTCGATCGGCCAGTTCTCTTCCGATGCCGGCCCGCGTGAGCGGCTGGTGGTCGTGGCCGCGCCGCGGGAGATGATCGATCAGCTGGTGCGCGTCGTACGGCGCGCGCGGCTGCAGCCGGCGGGGATCGACCTGGAGGCGTTCGCCATCCTCCGCTCACTGATGCCGCCGGCCTCCGTGCTCGATGAAGGCTCGCCGGATACCGACGCCCAGGTCGTGGTCCATGTCGGGGCCGAGGTGACCCACGTGATCGTGTCCGTCGATCGGAACTGCCATTTCACCCGGCTGGTCAACTTCGGCGGGGCGGGCCTCTCCCAAGCGATCGCCCAGCGGATGGAGTGCTCGATCGACCAGGCCGAGGCGCTGAAGATCACCTGTGGCCTGGTGGGGGACCCCCATGGCGACTGGGACGCCGAGACGATCGCCGAGGTGCAGCACGCCCTGGCGCTCGCCGCGCGTCCGCTGGTGCGCGAGGTCGTGCGCTCGCTCGACTATTACCGGTCGCAACCGTTTGCGCGCCATATCGACCGGGTCGTGCTGTCCGGTGGAACCGCGTTGTGTCTCGGACTCGACCGCTACCTCAAGCAGGGCCTTGGGATGCCGGTGGACATCGGTGACGCGGGCAGCCAACTCGACGACCGGGGCGGAATGTCGATGGCGATGGCCCACCGGGCATCGGTGGCGATCGGTCTCGCGCTCGATTCGGCCGGAGCGAACCGGTGAGAGCGGTCAATCTCCTCCCGAAGAGTCAGGGACTTTCCGGCGGGCTCGCCGGCAACCGACCGCGGCTGCTGATCATCGGGGCCGCGACCGCCGTCGCGGTCATGGGCTTCTGGGCCTATTCGACAAGCCAATCCGCCGACTCGGTCGCGGCCCAGGTTACGCAAGCCCAGGCGCAAAAGGCCGCCCTCGATCAGCAGGTCGCCGCGCTCGGGATCTATAGTCAACGCAAGCAGGCGCTCGTCGCGCAAGCCGTGGTGGTCGGTCAACTGGCCGCGGCCCGGATCGACTGGGAGCGCGTCGTCCGGGACGTCGTGACGGTCCTCCCGAGCGGGGTCTGGGTCAACACGATCAACGCTTCGCTGCCGACGACGCCCACGACGTCCGCGGGGGCAAATTCGGCGGCTCCGGCAGGAACGCTCCCGCAGCCGGATACGACGGCACCGCAGGGGCTGCACATCGTCGGCGACGCGTTCACACAGGGCGAGGTCGCCGACACGCTCTCGCGGCTGGCGACCGTGCCGGGTCTCGGCACGCCGCGCCTGGCGTCCTCGCAGACGACCACGACCTCAAACAAGACGATCATCGCGTTCACCATCGATGTCCCGGTCAACGCACAGGCGCTTGACGTCTCCGCGGCGGCTGCGAGCGCCTCGGCGGCGACGACGGCCACAGGCACCGGGGCGACACCATGAGGCTCTCGCCACAGCGGTGGCTCATCCTCGGAGCGATCGCGACCGTCGCCGTGATGGTCATCATCTACATGTCGGTCGTCTCGCCGGCCCGCACGCGCGAGAGCAACGCGTCCGCCCAGCTGGCGACCGAGCAGACCGCGATCGCCGCGGACCGCCAACAGGTGGCGCAGCTCGAGACGCTCGCCGCCAACCAGCCGGCCGAACTCGCCAAGGCATTTCGGCTGGCCGAGGCGATTCCCCTCGGGCCCCAGACACCCGGCATGATCCTCGAGCTCCAGGCGCTTGCCAAGGCCTCGGATGTGACACTCAGCCAGGTGCGGACGATCTCGACCACCCCTGTCAATAACGTGACCGCCACGATCTACGAGGTGGACGTCGTCGGTCGGTTCTTCAACGTCGACGACTTCATCTACCGGGTCCATCACCAGGTCAACGTGTCCAGCAGCGGGTCGGTGGCGATCAAGGGCCGGCTCTTCGCGGTCACCGGCGTCCAGATGACCCTCGCCGGATCGTCGGGTACGACGACCTCGGTCCGGAACGGCGTGCTGGCAACGCTTCAGTTGATGACGTTCTCGACATCGGGGTCGACTGGGGGGCCCAGCTCCTCGAGTGGCACGGCCCCAACCGGCGGCACCACTGGTTCGGGCAGTTCGGGGACCTCGACCTCGCCCGGTACCACCACGACACCTGCCAAGTCAGGGGGCCTGGGATGAATCGTCGCTATGTCATCGCGGGCGTCGCAGCCGTTGCCGTGGCCGGGCTGTGGTTCATGTACAACCAGTCGAACTCGGGCGGCGGGAGTTCGGGCGCGGTCGCCTCGAGCTCGGTCGGACCCCAGATCTCCGGCGTCTCGCCGGCTGGCGGTGCGCTGCCGACCGCCCAGCTCTACGGCGCGACCACCGCGACGACCCCAACCGCGCCGACCGGCACCTTGGGCAGCCTGATCACCTTCGGCCAGCCGCGTGACGCATTCGTCCAAGTCGTCGGGAGCGGTGCGGCGTCCGGCAACTCGCTGAGCTTCGGGTCGACACCGACCACCACGACATCACCGATTTCCCTGGGCAGCGGCGCAACCAGCGCGGTGCCCTCAAGCGGCGGCACGCCGACGACCACACCCACGACGCCGGTCACCGGCACGACGCCGACCGGGCAAACGCTCGCGGCCGAGTTTGACATCAACGGCGAGCCGGTCGTCGCGTACCTGCGCGATGCCATCCCGCCGGAGACCCAGCAATTCATCGTGAACTCGATCACGTCCACCAAAGTCGTGCTCGGGCTCAACGGGGCACTGCTTGCCAACGGGGCGAGCTCGGTGACGATCAAGGTCGGTCAGACGCTCACGCTGGACAATCAAACCGCCAATACCACGACGGTAATCCATCTGCTGAGCGTGCATTCGGCCTAGGCGGGAGCCCGCGGGCCGCCGGCCGCGACGTGACGCCACGGGCGGCAGTGGGACGGCGCGCCGCGTGCGGCGGGCGCGCGGTCGGACTAGGCGGACCCGGCTGTCTGCTGCTCGACGCGATGGGCGGCGGCGAGCGCCAACTCCAGACGCTCCCACGCGCGGCGCTCGGCCTCCTCGTGGTCACCAGGAGACGCGTAGAGGTGCGCTCCGCGGGAAACTGCGAGGTAGTCGTCGCGTGCCCGCTCGAGCTCGGCGGTAACAGACTGCGGTGTTGTCTCGGTCATTCAGGGCACACCCCTTGTCGGAGTCGTGTGGGAAGTATGACGCGATATGCGGCCGTTGTCTTGTGGTTTGGTCGGCAAGTCCGTGCGCACTACGCGGAAAACGGCGAAGAGCTCGCCGGTGTGGGCGGTTTCGTGGACCCGGTGCCCGAGCCATTCCCACGCGTGCCCCCGCGCACCCGGACGGGTCGGTAGACTTTCCCGCCCATGGCCCTGATCTATCGCACAGCCGGAGAATCACACGGGCCGGCGCTCTTCGCGATCATGGAGGGGCTTCCGGCCGGACTCGAGCTCGTCCCCGCGGACATCGATATCGATCTCGCGCGGCGTCAGCTCGGCTACGGCCGAGGCGGGCGGATGAAGATCGAAACGGATCGCGTCAGCGTCAAGAGCGGCCTGCGTCACGGGCGCACCATCGGCAGCCCGCTGACGCTCGAGATCCCGAACCTCGATTTCCCGAACTGGGCCGAGGACCGCATGGCGGTCTGGGAGCCGGGCGCGCCCGTCGAGCCGATCACCCTGCCGCGACCGGGCCACGCGGACCTTGCGGGCATGATCAAGTACGAGGGGCAGGACCTGCGTCCGATCCTCGAGCGCGCCAGCGCCCGCGAAACCGCCGCTCGCGTCGCCGCAGGTGGCGTTGCCAAGGCGCTGTTGCGCCGCTACGGCACGGAGATTCGCAGCCATGTGGTGCGGATCGGTGCCGTGCACGTCCCCTACGGGCAGGATCTGCACCTCGAGGACTTCGCCGGGGTTGACGCGAGCCCCGTCCGCTGTCTTGACACGGACGCCTCGGCCGCGATGCGCGACGTGATCCAGACCGCCGGCAAGAACCACGACACCCTCGGGGGAGTGTTCGAGGTGCTCGCGTTTGGCGTCATGCCGGGGCTCGGGTCGCATGTCTCCGGCGACGCCCGGCTCGACGGCCGTATCGGGCAGGCGTTCCTCGGCATCCAGGCAATCAAGGGCGTCGAGATCGGGGCCGGCTTCCAGCTCGGGGAGCTTCCCGGCTCACAGGCACACGACGAGATCTTCTGGGATCCCGAGCAGGGGTATCACCGGCACACCAACCGTTCCGGCGGGCTCGAGGGGGGCATGACCCACGGCGCACCGATCGTCGTGCGCGCCGCAATGAAGCCGATCTCGACACTCTCACGACCGCTTGCGTCGGTGGACGTCGCCACCAAGGAGCCACGCGCGGCCTTCAAGGAGCGCTCGGACATCTGCGCGGTGCCCGCGGCAGCCGTCATCGGTGAGGCGATGCTCGCGCTGGTGCTGGCCCAGGCACTGTTGGAGAAGTTCGGCGGCGACGCGATCGGACAGCTCGACGACAGCGTGGCGCGCTACCTGGCCACGGTTCGCGATTAGGCCTCCCGCGATGGCCTGGGTCGTCCTCACCGGCTATATGGGAGCGGGCAAGAGCACGGTCGGACGTGCCGCCGCCGGCCGCCTGACGCGTGCGTTCGTCGATTCCGACGAGCGCATCGAGCACGAGGCGGGCATCGACATTCCGAAGATCTTCGCGACCAAGGGCGAGTTGTGGTTCCGGCGTACCGAGGAGCGGACGATCCGCGAGATCGTCGGCATGGATCCGCCCGGGGTGCTTGCGATCGGGGGCGGTGCGCTCGAGAGCCCCCGCACGCGGGACATGCTCCAGCGGGTGGCATGCGTCGTGTGGCTGCGCGCCGATTCGGACGTCCTGTGGCAGCGAGTGACCGGCTCGACGCGCCCGCTGGCGACCGACCGTGACAGGTTCCTGCGCCGCTATGCGCGCCGCGAGGCGGCCTATGCCGAGGCGGCGCACATCATCCTCGATGCGGACCAGCCCTTCGAGGCGGTCATCGAGGCGGTCGACGCTGCGGTGCGGGTCCGGTTGGGACTCCCGGCGGGAGCCGGGGCATGACGACCGGCCACGTGCCCGTGCCCAGGCACGTGGTTTGGGGTGAGATCGGTGCGGCGCGGTTTCCGGTGTGCATCGGGCCGGGCGAGATTACGAACATCGGCGACCTCTGGATCGAGCGGCGCGTCGGGGACGCCGCGCTGGTCGTGTTCGACGGCGCCGTCGCCGCACTCGCGCAGGCGGTCGAGGATCGCCTGCGGGCCGCCGGCGTGCGCGTGGTCCCCGTCGCGGTCCCGCCGGGTGAGCCGTCAAAGACGCTCCAGGAGCTCGAGCGAATCTGCCGCGTGGCCGCACAGCGCGGGATCCGACGCACCGACGCGGTCGTCGCGATCGGCGGCGGCGTGATCGGCGATCTGGCCGGCTTCGTTGCGGCGAGCTACCAGCGCGGCATCAAACTCGTGCACGTGCCCACCACGCTGCTGGCCATGGTCGATTCGGCGATCGGCGGCAAGACCGGCGTCGACCTGCCGGAGGCCAAGAACTACGTCGGGGCAATCTGGCAGCCGCAGTTCGTCGTGATGGATCCCGACGTGCTGGCGGGGCTCCCGCCGCGGGAGCTGGCGTGTGGCTTCGCCGAGGTCGTCAAGTACGGGCTCCTGGACTCGTCTGAGTTGTTTGCGCGCGTCGAGGCGTGGCCGGCACCGTTGCCGGGAGAGCCCGCGGCGCTCGTCGAGTTGATCCGCGACTGCGTTGCGCACAAGCTGAACGTGGTCAGCCAAGACGAGCTCGAGCAGGGCCTGCGTGCAAGCCTGAATCTCGGGCACACGGTCGGCCACGGGATCGAGGCCGCCGCAGGGTACGGGCGCTACCACCACGGCGAAGCGATCAGCCTGGGATTGCTGGCCGCGTTGCGCATCGGGCATGAGCTGTGTGGGGCCCCCGTGACCTGGCGGTCGCGCACCGCCGCGATCCTGACTCGGCACGGACTGCCGACTCAGCTAGCCGCCGACGTCCCGACCGACGACATCCTCGACGCGATGGCCCGTGACAAGAAGGCGAGCGCGACATCGTTCAATATGGTGCTCGTGCACGAGCCGGGTACGGTAGTGCTGCGTCAGAACCCGTCCCGCGAACTCGTCGTCGCGGCCATCGAGGAGTTGCGATGAGCGCTCAGGACGTCCCTCGCATTGCGGTGCTGCACGGTCCGAATCTCGGGATGCTCGGAAGGCGTCCGTCACAGCACTACGGGCAGTTCTCGCTGTTCGACCTCGAACAGCAGGTGCGTGGCTGGGCCGCCGAGCGCGGAATGCGTGTCGGGTGCTTTCAATCAGACCACGAGGGTGCATTCCTGGAGCACGTGCACGGCCTGTCCGGGATCGTCGACGGAGCGATCGTGAACCCCGGCGCGTGGACCCACTACCAGTGGTCGATTCGGGACGCTCTGGAGGCGCTCGGTGCGCCGTTCATCGAGGTTCATATCTCCGACGTCGAGGCGCGGGCCGCGCTCGAGCCGCATCGAGGCATATCGGTGGTGCGCGACCTCGCGCTGACGGCGATCTGGGGGCGTGGACTCGAGGGCTACCGTGACGCGCTCGACGTCCTCGCCAAGGAGCTCGCGTGAGCGTCTTCGCCGAGCGTCGGGCGCGGCTGCGCGCGTTGCTGGCCGAGGGCGAGCTCAGCGCGCTGGTCATCAGTCACCTGCCGAACGTGCGATACCTGACCGGGTACGTCGGGTCGAACGCGATCGCCGTCATCGGACCCGACGGCGAACGGGTGCTCACCGATTCGCGGTACGCGGTCAGTGCTCGCGAGCAGGTTGACGACGAGGTCGATCTCGTGATCGGCCCCGGGGACCTGACCGCCGATCTCGCGCGGGCGGTTGCCGCGATTGCGCCCGGCGGCCGGGTTGGCCTGGAGGCCGCCTACACCTCGATGGCGCGAGGAGCGCAGCTGACCGCGCGTATCGCGGAGGCCGACGCCGGGATCGAGGTGACCCCGGAGGTCGGCCGCGTCGAGGGACTGCGTCTGATCAAAGACGAGGACGAGATCGGCGCGATCGTCCGCGCCGCCGACATGGTCGACGTGGCTCTTGCCGAGGTGCTGGCCGAAGGACTCGTCGGGCGCGCCGAACGGGATGTGGCCTTCGCGCTGCAGGCCGGCCTGTTTCGCATCGGCGCCGAGGGGCCGAGTTTCGAGATTATCGTCGCCGCCGGTCCCAACGGCGCGAAACCGCATGCGGTGCCGGGATCGCGCGTGATCGGAGAGGGCGAGTTGGTGGTGATCGACTTGGGTGCGATCGCCGACGGCTACTGCTCGGACATGACTCGCACGGTGCCCACCGGGCAGCTTCCGGAGGCGCTGGCCCGGGCCTACGACCTCTGCGCACAGGCACAGCGCGCCGCGCTGGATGCGGTGCATCCTGGCGTCACGTGCGCGGAGCTCGACGCGGTCGCACGCGATCTCATCGGCGCCGCGGGGCTCGGTGACGCGTTCGGGCACGGGCTCGGACACGGCGTCGGCCTCGAGATCCATGAAGCGCCCCGTGTATCGCGTGAGGGGACCGAGACCTTGCGTCCGGGCATGGTTGTCACGATTGAGCCCGGTATTTACCTGGAAGGTCTCGGCGGGGTCCGCATCGAGGATCTCGTCGTGGTCACCGACGACGGGGCGCGGGTGCTCTCGCATTCCCCGAAGGCAGCGATAAGCTCGACCACCGTCTGAGCGCGACGCAGGGAGAACAATGGCGATCACGACCAACGACCTCAAAAACGGGTACGTCCTCGACCTGGACGGCGAGCTGTGGAGCGTTGTGCAGTTCCAGCACGTCAAGCCGGGCAAGGGTGGCGCGTTCGTGCGGACCAAGCTCAAGAACCTCGCCAAGGGAAACACCACCGAGCGCACATTCCGGGCCGGCGAGAAGGTCGAACGAGTGACGACCAACACCGTCGACATGCAGTATCTGTACGCCGACGGCGATCAGGTCGTGCTGATGAACAACGACACCTACGAGCAGATCAGCGTCGCCGCAGACGGCATCGAGAACGCCGACTTGCTGGCGCCCAACGCCGAGGTCCAGGTCCTGTTCGTGCGTGAGGCGCCGTTTCGCGTGGAGCTGTCGACGTTCGTCGAGCTGACCGTCACGCGCTGCGACCCTGGGGCGAAGGGGGACACCGTCTCGAACGTAATGAAGCCGGCGCAGGTCGAATCCGGCGCGACCGTGAACGTGCCGCTGTTCGTCAACGAAGGCGATCGGATCCGGATCGACACCCGCACCCGCGAGTACACGGCGCGCGCGTGAACCGGGTCACCTACATCGACACGACCCTCCGGGACCTCGCGACCTACCCGTGGGGTTCCTCGATCGACGCGAACGACCTCGCGGTTGCCGCCGGGGCACTCGCACAGGTCGGCGCCCAGGCCATCGAGGTCATGGACCCCCGCTGCGCCCGGGCCGCCCTGGAATTGCGTACCGAGTCCCCGTGGGACCGGATCCGCGCGGTCGTGCGCCACGCGAGCCGCACCCCGGTCGGGATCGTCGTCCACGGGACGATGCTCTGGCACGACCGCCCGGTCGGTGCGGACGTCGTGCGCCAGTTCGTCCTGTCGGCCGCCGAGGCCGGCGTCGGGCGCCTGCGCGCATTGGATCCCCTCAACGACGCCGCGGCCTTTGAGGCCATCGCGGCGGCCTCGCGCGAGGCCCGCATCGGGTTCGTGCCGACCCTCGTGGCCGGTCCGGCCCCCGATATCGGTGACGCGCGCTGGGAACGCGAGGCCCGGGCACTCGCCGGTCTGGCGGGCGCAGCCGCGCTGTGCGTGTCCGACGGCGGCGGGCACCTGTCACCAGGGCAGCTGGCCAGGCTCGTGGAAGTTGCCGCGGGCGTCACCGACATTCCCATCGAGGTCATCGTCCAGGCGCCGGGTGGACTCGCACCGATTCTGGCGCAGTCGGCCATCGAGGCCGGTGCGCGGGCGGTGTATTGCGCGGCCGGCGCGCTCGCGATGACCGCCGCCCGTCCGAGCGCCGAGACACTGCGGGTGGCGCTGTCGGGGACGTCCAACGCACTGAGCGTCGATCGAGACGCGCTCCATGCCGCCGCGCGGATCATCGGCCCGATGCTCACGCCGGACCGACTGACGCTTGCCGCCGCCGACCTGTTCGGCCCCGCGGTCGCGTTGCCACCCGATCTCGAGGCGGCGCTGGTCAGCCGGCTCGGACGGTTGGGCATGTCACGCAGCCTGCTGGCGGTCGCCGACGAGGTGCGCCTCGTGGCGACCGAAATCGGGGCCGCCACGCTCGCGTATCCGCTCGGCGACGCCATCGTGACCCAGGCCGCGGACCACGTCATCGACGGAGAGCGCTGGACCGACATCGAGCCGATCCTCGCCGCCACGGCGCTCGGTCAGCTGGGTCCGGTCCGCGGACCGGTCAGCGACGAGGTACTCGCCGTCGCGCAGGCTGCCTCGCCGGTGGACACTGACCCCGTGCACCTGGCCGCGATCGTCCATGACGCGCCGCGGGGTGTATCCGAGGAAGATCTGGTCTTGTGGGCGCAGTTCCCCGAGGCCGTCCAGCGCCTGATCGGGCGGCGCCAGTCGCTGCGGACCGAAGTGGCCGACGAGGAGGGCGCCGCGATCGACCGTGCCCTGCTCGAGACCCTGATCCAGGCGGTCGAGGGGTCCGCTGAGGCCGAGATCAGCGTCGAGCTGGGCGGCGCGCGCGTGACGGTCCGGCGTGCCGTCGCGGCGCCCCTCGCAGGGGGCACGACGGCGGGGCGCGCGGGCGAAGCCGCCGTCGACGACGGTCTGCACCACGTGACCAGCCCGATGGTGGGAACGTTCTACCGGGCACCGTCGCCCGACGCTGATCCGTTCGTCAGCGAGGGGCAGCGCGTGGAGGTCGGTCAGACCCTGTGCCTGATCGAGGCGATGAAGCTGTTCAACGAGATCACCGCGGATGTGGCGGGCGTCGTGCGCAAGCTGTGCGTCGAGAACACCCAAGGGGTCGAGTTCGGCGATCTGCTCGTCCTGATCGATCCGGCGTAGCCGATGGCGATGAAGCTGCTGGTCGCAAACCGTGGCGAGATCGCCGTGCGCATCATCCGGACCGCGCGCGAGCTGGAAGTCCCGACGGTGGTCGTGTACTCCACCGCCGATGCCGATACTCTCGCGGTGGAGCTGGCCGACGAGGCGGTCTGCATCGGTCCCCCGCCGCCAAACGAGAGCTATCTGCGGATCTCGAACGTCGTCGCGGCCGGGGAGATCACCGGGTGCACCCACGTTCATCCGGGGTACGGGTTTCTGGCGGAAAATGCGTCCTTCGCACGTGCCTGCGCCGATTCGGGCTTGGTCTTTGTCGGCCCCTCGCCCGACGTGATGGAGCGCATGGGCGACAAGGTGCAGGCCAAGCAGGCGGCCCGCGAGGCCGGTCTGCCCGTTCTCGAAGGTTCCGAAGGCGCGGTGTCCGGCCTCGAGGAGGCGATCGCCGCGGCCGAGCGATCCGGCTTTCCCGTTCTGCTCAAAGCGGCCGCGGGCGGGGGCGGACGCGGCATGCGCCGCGTCGAAGGACCCAGCGAGCTCCCGGCGGCCTTCGACATCGCCCAGCGCGAAGCGGTCGCGGCATTCGGCGATGGGGGGCTGTATGTCGAGCGATTGCTGGACGGTGCCCGCCACGTTGAGGTTCAGATCCTCGCCGATGGTCTGGGTGGCGTGCTCATCGCGGGCGATCGCGAGTGCTCGATCCAACGGCGTCATCAGAAGCTCGTCGAAGAGGCGCCGGCGCCCCACCTGCCGGATGCCACCCGCACGGCCATGCACGAGGCCTGCGCGCGTGCCGCCCGCGCCTGGGGGTACCGCAGCGCCGGCACGTTCGAGTTCCTCGTCGATGCGCAGTCCGATTTCTTTTTCCTCGAGCTCAACGCGCGTCTGCAGGTCGAACACCCGGTCACCGAACTCGTCTCGGGCCTGGACCTGGTAGCAGAGCAGCTGCGTGTCGCGCAGGGGCAGGTGCTTTCCCGGACCGGTGTGGTGCCTGCCAACGGCCACGCGATTGAGGTACGGGTCAATGCCGAAGACCCGTCGGAGGGATTCCGCCCGAGCGCAGGACGGCTGCGGGAGTTCCGAATGCCCGGCGGCCCGGGGGTGCGCCTTGACACGTTCTGCGCGCCCGGCGTGAGCATCCCCCCGAACTATGATTCGCTGATCGCCAAGCTGTGCGTGTGGGGCGGCGATCGCCCGCGTGCCGTCGCCCGTCTGCGGCGTGCGCTCGACGAGGCCGAGGTGGAGGGCGTGCCGACGACACTGGGCTTGTTTCGGGACATCGTTCGCGAGCCGTCGTTCATCGACGGGCGCTATACGACGTCGTACCTGAGCGATCGCGGGCACCTGTTTTCCTCACTTGACCGCCGAACGGTATGAGCCAGGCCGGCCGGACTCCCGGCCAGGAAGGCCGGCGTGCCGGGCGCACGCAGGCGGTCGTGCTGCTGTACCAGCACGACCTGACCGACCTGCCGATGGAGCAGCTGATCGCGAACGTCGAGCGCGACCGGGGCCGGCCGATCGACGAGTTCACCCGCGCGCTGGTCGATGGCGTCAGCGTTGACACCGTGTCGGTCGATACATTGATCAGTTCCGCGGCCGACGGCTGGACGGCCGACCGACTGGCGCCCCTGGAGCGCAATATCTTGCGGGTCGCGGTCCATGAACTGCTGGATTGGCCCGAGGTCCCCGCGGCGGTATCGATCAACGAAGCCGTCGAGCTTGCGAAGATCTACTGCGGCGCCGAGGCCCCGGCGTTCATCAACGGGATCCTCGGGCGCATCGCCCGTGAGGTCCGTGCATCGGAGCAGAATGCATGACCGCGCCTGAAACGCGTGGTGAACTCGCGCACGAGGTCGCGCGCCTGGAGGAAGTTGCGCGCGCACTGGAGGCCGAGGGACTGGCGCCCGCCGAGCTGCGGGATCTGGCCGACCAGGCGCTGGTCATCGCCCAACGCGTCTCCGCGCTGCTCGCCGACACGCCGGCGGAGCCGGCATCGACGGCCCCGGACGAGTCGGAACCCGCACCGGACTAGATCCCTAGCGGGGCTTCATCCAGGCCAGCAGCTCGTCGAGCGGCACGGGCGATCCCAGCAGCGCCCCCTGGGCCCGGTCGACGCCGAGGTTGCGTGCCGTGTCGAACTGCTCGGCGTTCTGGATTCCGGTGGCGACCGTGACGAGCCCGAGCGCACGCGCCAGGCCGACAATCGACGTCAGTGTCGCCCGGTCGTCCGCATTGACCGGCGCGCCGTGGCAGATCTCCGGTGCGATCCGCATCTCACCGATGCGTAGCGCCCGCAGTTGGCTCATCGCCTCGGCACCCATCGACGACTCGTCCACCGCGAGCATGACGCCCATCGAGCGGAGGTGCTGCAGGTTTGCCGCACTTTCCGGCGAGTCGGCGGTCGGCGGGTGGGTCAACTCGAGCACCAGCACCGCCGGACTCACCCCCGCGGATGTCAGGGCCTCTGCGACGCGGGCCGCGAATCCCTGGTCGGCGAGCTCAGGCGTCGACACCTTCACCGACAGGCCGACCGGCCCCTCCGGGCGGGGCGTCTGCAGGATCTCCGCGAGCTCACGCACCGCCTCCTGGATCAACCACGCGCCGATCGGGACGATGGCGCCGGTCTGCTCGGCGAGTTGGACCACGCGCTTGGGCGGGGCGTTGGCCAAGAGGGGGTCGGTGAAGCGGATGCGGGCCGCGACGCTGGCGACGACGCCGGTCGTCAGTGTGACGATCGGTCGATAGTGGACCGCGAGCCGTTGGGTGAGTCCAGGCGCGCTGAGGGCGGCGACGAGCGCATCGTCATCCGGGCCCGTATCGTCGACGGAGTCGGCAGCTGCGAGCGGCGCGCTCACGATTGGCTCCGGGGGGAAAGCGCGTCTATCACGGTGACGGGAACACTAATGGGCGGACCGGACGCATCGACCATCGATGTTCCGGCCGGACCGTTGCGCGCGGGCCTTGCGTTGTGTGGGACTGGCGTCCGGCGCCAGTTTCCCTAGGATCCCACGAATGAGCGATGACCAGCAGACCCAGTATCCGATCCTCGCCGGCCTCGCGGGGCCCGGCGATCTGCGCGCGATGACCGACGAGCAACTCGCGGCGCTGACCGGCGAGATGCGCGAGGCAATCATCACCACGGTGTCCCGAACCGGTGGCCACTTGGGTGCGAGCCTCGGCACCGTCGAGCTCACGATCGCACTGCACTGCGAGCTCGAGAGCCCGCGCGACAAGATCGTCTGGGACGTTGGGCACCAGGCGTACGGACACAAGCTGCTGACCGGTCGTCTGGCCGAGTTCCCGACGTTGCGCCAACAAGGGGGCATCTCGGGGTTCCTCAAGCGCACCGAGAGCGAGCATGACGTGATGGGCGCTGGACACGCGTCCACCTCGATCAGCTATGCGGTCGGCCTCGCTGAGGCACAGCGACGCGCGGACGGGACCCGGCGCGCGGTGGTCTGTGTGATCGGTGACGGCGCGATGACCGGCGGGATGGCCTATGAAGGGATGAACCAGGCCGGCGAGATGGGCACACCGGTGGTGGTCATCCTCAACGACAACGGGATGAGCATCTCCCCGAACGTCGGGGCGATGTCCCGGATGCTCCAGCGCGCGCGCGTCGACTCGACGCTGACCCGCGTGAGGGAAGAGCTC
The DNA here is from genome assembly GCA_017882585.1 of Thermoleophilia bacterium. GTDB lineage: Bacteria > Actinomycetota > Thermoleophilia > Miltoncostaeales > Miltoncostaeaceae > CAITWD01. The sequence continues at coordinate 29,844 of JADGPF010000032.1, read as the reverse complement.
GAGCGGGGTTTGGCGCGCGTCCCCGGCGGCGGTGCGGTGGGGACGAGCTTGCGGGATGCCACCAAGGCGTTGTGGTTCGAGTCGGGGGCACTGTTCGAGGCGCTCGGGTTCGCCTACATGGGTCCGTACGACGGGCACGACCTGGAGGCGGTGCGGGGGGCGATCCGTCTCGCGGTCCGCCGGAACCGTCCGGTGCTCGTGCACGTCAAGACCACCAAGGGCAAGGGCTACGAGCCCGCCGAGGCCGATGGCGAGGCCATGCACGGTGCCAGTCCGTTCAATCCGGAATCGGGCAAGTCGGCTCCTGCCGCCGCCCCAGGGCCGCCGACCTATACCGAGGTGTTCGGGAAGGCACTGGTGGTCGAGGCCGAGCGTGATCCGCGCGTGGTCGGGATCACGGCCGCAATGCTGAAAGGGACCGGCATGCAGCACATGGCTGCGCGGTTCCCCGAGCGGACCTTTGACGTCGGGATTGCGGAGCAGCACGGCGTCGTGTTCGCCTGCGGTCTGGCGATTGCGGGCCTGCGGCCCGTGGTCGCGATCTACTCCACGTTCCTGCAGCGTGCGTTCGATCCGATCGTGCACGACGTCGCGCTGCAAAACCTGCCGATCGTGTTTGCGATCGATCGCGGCGGTCTGGTCGGCGACGACGGGGCCACCCATCACGGCACGCTTGACATCGCATATCTGCGCAGCGTGCCCAACATGACCGTCATGGCGCCGCAGGATGAAGCCGAGCTGGTCGCGATGCTGCACACCGCGCTGCGGATCGACGGTCCGGTCGCGATCAGATATCCGCGTGGTGCCGGCGTGGGCGCGGCACTACCCGACTACCCCGAGGTGCTGCCGATCGGTGCCGGCCAGGTCCTTGAATCCGGCGAACGGGTCGCGCTGGTGGGCTATGGCTACGGCACCCAGGTTGCGATTGCCACCGCGCAGCGCCTGCGCGAGGAGGCCGGCATCGCGGCGACGGTCGTCAACGCCCGGTTCGTACGACCGCTTGATGATGCGCTGATGCGCAAGCTCGCGGCGCGTCACGATCTACTCGTGACCATCGAGGATCACGCGGCCCATGGGGGGTTCGGATCCGCCGTGCTTGAGGCGGTCGCCGACATGTCCACGCGCACACTTGTGGTCGGGCTGCCCGATCGGTTCATCGATCACGGCAAGCGCGATGTACTGCTGTCGTCGGCGGGCCTTGCGCCGGACGAAATCGCCGGGCGCGTCATCGCCGAACTCGCGCGGACGACCCGCGGTGTGGCATCGTCGGCCTGACCGGCCCGCCGGGCCGCTCGCGCGCGGCCAGGCGAGCCGTGGACACGGCTATCATCGGCATGGATGCCCCGGTCCCGTCTCGATATCGCGCTCGTTGAGCGCGGCCTCGCGCCGTCCCGCTCGCGTGCGCAGGCGGCGGTGTTGGCAGGACGCGTGCGCGTGGACGGGCGGGTGAGCGACAAGCCCGGCCTGGCCGTCGACGACGAGCGGATCATCGAGGTCGCAGGTGCTCCGGAGTTCGTCTCGCGGGGCGGGCGGAAGCTGAGCAATGCGCTGGATGCGTTCGGGATCGAGGTCGAAGGTGCGCGGGCACTGGATCTCGGGGCATCGACGGGCGGCTTCACCGATTGCCTACTGCGCCGCGGCGCCCACGAAGTCATCGCCCTGGACGTGGGATACGGCCAGCTCGATTGGCGGTTGCGCAATGACCCCCGCGTTCACGTCATGGAGCGCACCAACGCGCGGGCGCTCGCCCCCGGGATGCTCGCCTATGCACCCGACCTGGTCGTGTGTGATCTCGCGTTCATCTCGACAGCACTCGTGTGGGGTGCCGTCGCACCCTGCCTGGCGCGTGACTGGCGGGCGCTTCTCATGGTCAAGCCGCAGTTCGAGGCCGGGCGTGGGCAGGTTGGGGCGTCGGGTGTCGTGCGGGATCCGGCCGTGCGGGCCGCGGCCGTGCGGCGCGTCGCCGACGCGATCATGGCTGTCGGTGGCGCGGTACTCGGCGCCGCCGACAGCGGCGTGCCCGGCCCGAAGGGCAACCGGGAAGTATTTTTGTTCGCGACGGCATCTGGTGCTGCCGTGCCGGTGCCGGACCTCGACCAGCGGATTGCCGACGCGGTGGCCGTCGGTCATCCTGCGGAGACCCCATGACCGAACCGAACCGCCCCATCCCGATCGTCCCGGCCGGCACCGGCGTTGAGCGCGTGTTGCTGCTCACCCACCGCGCTCCCGAACACACCAGCGGCGCGCTCGACACGGTGCTCGCGATCCTGGAGGAATCCGGGGTGGACGTGTTGGTGCCGCCGGTCGAGGTGGCCAAGCACCCGCGCCTCGAACAGTACGTCTCCAGCGAAACCGTCACGCTACGCAGTGAGGGTGAGGATCTGATCGTCGTACTCGGCGGGGACGGCTCGATGCTCCGGGCGCTCGCGCGCGAGGCCGGTGCGGGCACGCCGGTCATCGGGGTCAACTTCGGCCGCGTCGGTTTCCTGTGCTCGGTCGAGCGGGACGACCTGGAGCACGGCCTGCGGCGTGCCTTGCGGGGCGAATACTCGGTGCTGGCCCTGCCGTCGCTGACCGTGGACTGGAGCGATGGATCCGTGCGCGCGGTCAACGACCTGGCACTCGTGCGCAGCGGCGAGACCCGCATCGCCGACCTGTCGTTTGCGATCGATGGCGAGAAGGTCGCCACGGTGCGCTGCGACGGGGTCGTGTGTTCCACGCCGGTCGGCTCGACGGCCTACAACCTCGCCGCCGGCGGCCCGACGGTCAGCTGGCGGGTGCGGTGCTTCGTGCTGAGCTTCCTCGCGGGCCATCATCTCGACACCCGCCCGCTGGTGATCGCGCCCGAGGAGCAGCTGGTGGTCACCAACTCTGCGATCTGGGGCGACTGCGATGTCTTGGCCGACGGATCGAAGGTCGGCAGCCTCGCCCCCGGCCGGCAGATCACCGTCGGTCTCGGCGGTTCCGACGTGCACCTGGCGATCTTCCCGGAGGCCTCGTTCTTCCGTCGCTACCGGGAGAAGTTCGGACGCGGGTAGTCGCGTGATCCTGTCGTTGGAGATCCACGGTCTGGTGGTGATCGAACACGCCGAGCTCGAGTTCGGTCCGGGGTTGACCGTGATCACGGGCGAGACCGGCGCCGGCAAGACCGTGCTGACCAACGCGCTGGCACTGCTCGGTGGTGCGGCGGCGGATCCCGGGGTCGTTCGCCCCGGACATCGCCAGGCGCTGGTCCAGGCGACCGTTCGCCTGCCCGATGGGTTTTGGGGCCGGCTCGATGAGGATGATCCGGCGGCGGCGCTGCAGGAGCTCGTCGACGACCCCGGGGAATTCACCGTCACGCGGCGCATCCCCGCCGACGGGCGCGCACGATCGCTGATCGACGGGGCCGTCGCCCCCAGGGCCGCGGTCGCGGCGCTGGTCGGCTATCTGGTCCGGTTCTCCGGACAAGGCGATCAACGCATGCTGATCTCGTCACGGGCGCAGCTCGCCGCCCTCGACCACTACTGCGGTTCGGACGTGGTCGGCCGGGCCGAGGAACTGGCCCGGCTGCGACGTCAGATTCGGGCCCGTGCACGGGCGCAGGAGCAGGCGCGATCCGAGCAGGAGGCGCTCGTTCGACGGCGCGGAGACCTCGATGAGTTGCTTCGCGGGATCGGTGCGCTGGGCGCGGCGGATGGCGAGTACGGCCAGCTGATCGGTGAACGCGACCGACTGCGTCATGCGGATCGCCTCGCACGGGCGGCGTCGACCGCCGCGGAAGCGATCGCTCCGACCGAGGCCGAGGCCGGGGCGCGGGAGCTCATCGGCCAGGCCGAACGGGCCGTGGGTGACGTCGTCGGAATCGACCCGCTGCTCGCACCGGTCCAGCAGCTGCTGGGGGAGGCGCAGGCGCTGGTCGGCGAGGCGGCGATCCAGCTGCGCGGCTATCTGGACGGGCTCGATGCGGAGGCCGGGCGCCTCGATGCGGTCGAAGCCCGGCTCGAGCACTACGCACGATGTGCCCGGCGTGCCGGTTGCGATCCGGACGCGCTTGCCGGGTGGGCCGACAGCGCCCGGGTGGAGCTGGAGAATCTTGCGAGCGCGGGCGAGGGCGCCGCGCGCTTTGCCGAAGAGCACCAGGCCATGCTGGCGGACGCCACACGGCGCGCGGCAGAGCTTCGCGATCTCCGCGCGGCGGCAGCGCCGCGACTGGCCGAGGCACTGCGCGAGGCGCTGATCGACCTGGCGATGCCCGAGGCTCGGGTGCGGATCGCCGTCACCGGACACGCGGACCCGCTGACGGCCGATACGGCAACCATCTTCGTGCAACCCAATCCGGGGCTGGCCGAGGCACCGCTCGCCGAGGTGGGCTCAGGCGGTGAACTCTCGCGGGTGCTCCTGGCGCTCCACGGGTTGAGCGCGGGCACTGATGGTGCCACATGGGTCTTCGACGAGATCGACGCCGGCATCGGCGGTGTCACCGCGATGGCGGTCGCTGCGCGGCTCGCGGCCTTGGGCAGGGTGACCCAGACGTTAGCCATTACGCACCTGCCCCAAGTTGCGGCCGCCGGCGAGCGGCAGTACGTCCTGGAGAAGGACGTCGCGGCGGACGGGATCGCGAGGACAGCGATTCGGGAGGTCGTCGATGCCGCGCGGGTTGACGAGCTGTGCCGGATGCTGGGGACGACCAGCGATGATGCCGCTGCGCGAACCCACGTCCAGCGGCTGCTGCGTGGCGTTGGCGTGACCCCGTAGGCACATCGCCGCCGCCGGGTACCGCGGCCGGGTGTCTGGGGCCGGGTTAGGGCGTCCAGACCGCCGTCTCGAGCCGGGACGCCTGCGCGCTCGCGACCACGAGGCCGGTGGTCGTCGCGGCGGGGTCCGTGGCGATCTGCAGGGATTCGCCGAGCTCGCGGAACGCCGGCCCGGGCCCGCCACCTGCGATCGTACGTGCGCCAGACCTGGCGATGCCCGCAGCCGTCGAGCTCGTACCGACAGCCCGGATTTCGTACGCGACGGAGTCGGTCGTGCGCCGGTGTACCGCGTTCAGCAACAGGGTGGTCCCGTTGGACAGCGTTCCCAGAGTCGGCAGCAGATCATCGTGGCCGGCAGCCGGCGGGATCGTCAGGCGGCGCCAGCCCGAGCCGGACGTCGCGGGAAGTGCAAGGTCGATGACTGCCCTGCTGTTGATCCACGATGCCCAGGTCAGCGCGGGACGCCCGTCGATCAGTGTCAGGCTGGGGAGCGTGAACGACGGAAAGCTCGCTCCGGGCAAGTGGGCGGGCAGCGCGGTCCCGCTCCCCACAACGGTGGGGGGGCCGACCAGGTGTGAATCGGTGATCTGGGCGACCAGAATGCGATAGAGGCCGCTCGGGAACGATTCGGCCCAGGCGATCTCCGCGTGACCCGGTCCGGTCGGGGCGATTTGGACACCGAAGTTCGCACCGGGGGTCGCGATAGTGAACGGACGGCCGAAGCGGCGTCCGCCGTCGGCGGAGACCGACACCATGATCTGGTCATGCTGGCCGACCAGATCACACGCGTCGGCGGCGGTGCCGTGCGACCATCCGACCCAGACCTGCGTGCCGGACCCGGCGGCAACCGTCGGGCGGTCATCGAAGCCGGTGCTGCCGCGCTCGTCGTCGACCAGGACGGGGGTGCTCGGCCCGGAGGGGTCGATACGCTGGACCGCGACCGACCCCGCGTCGATGCAGTAGGGCCGCACGGCGAGGTCGACGCCCGAGCTCACGACGACAGTACCGTCCGAGAGGGCCGCCACGGACGGGTCGTAACCGCGGTGAAACCCGGTCGGGAGCAATTGCCGGGGCGCACTCCAACCCTCCGTCCCGGTACGCTGCCAGGTCTCCACGACGGCCGTGGTCGGCAGCCAGACCGTGGCGGCGACGACCCGTGTCGCGGCCGTGGTTGCGGCGACGGGCTCGCCGAAGCGCAAGGCCGGCCCGGTCGCCACCAGCGTGTTGGTCGGGAGCGGTGGGACCGCCGGTACGCCGCGGTGTGTGGACCCGGCGCCGTGCGGCCCTCCGGATGAGGAAACGCGCGTGACAATGCCGACGGCGACCACGACGAGCGCGATCACGCCGATGAGCAGCGCCGCACCTCCCGAGCCGCGCCGGTCTCGACGGGGCGTGGTCATACCGGGCCGCTGCTAGGCCGGCCGGCGGGCGACGACCAGTCCGGCCTCGTTGCTGAGCTCGAACGACGCGATGTCGGCGAACCCCGTCTCGGTCAGCAACTCGACCCAGACCTCCGGACGTTCGGGATGCTCCCATGATCCGGTCGCGACGCGCCCGGCGTTTCGCAGGATTCGCATGACGCCCGCCGGACCCCTGCGTGCCATCAGGCGCACCTTGTCAAAGATGATCCGTCGGTCACGCGGTCGCAGCGACAGCGCGAACATCATGTCGCAGATGGAGACGCGGCCTCCCGGGGCGAGAATCCGGTACAGCTCGTGCAGCGCGGTCAGTTTGCCTTCGTGATCGAGATGGTGGTACGCGTAGTTGGAGATCGCCAGCGTCCGCGACGCGTCCGGCAGCGCAAGCGCACGCAGGTCCGACACGGCCGCCTGGACGTTGTCGATGCCGGCGTCCCGGGTGGCGTCGGTGACGTAGTCGACCATCGCGGGCGCGGCATCGATGGCGATGACGTCATGGACAAGCGGCGCAATGCGAAACGTGAGCAGGCCCGTCCCGGCGCCAAGATCGACGACTCGATCATCAGGTGATGGCGCGGCGCTTGTCAGGACGCGGTCGGCGAGGCGCTGAAATGCTGGGCTCGCGGCAACGTCTTCCCATGCCGCGACGCGGGTATTCCAATCCATCAACCGGATTCCTCCACGTCGTGAGCGCGGTCGCCGGACGCAACCGAGCCGCCCGCTCGAGGCGCGGGGACAGACCCTAACAGTAGAAGTGCCTGCTGGCAGTGGACTGTGAGCCCCGTAGGGGTCGCGTTAAGACCCGGTGTGGTGCGGGCCGCCGCGGTCCGGCGGGCCGGCTCACCCGCGGTCCCGCGGGCCTGTGGGCTCGTGTCGTGGGCGGCCTGGTGTATCGTCCGTTCAGCGCTGATTGACCGAGGAGATCTCGTGAGCAACCACCCCGTCAAGTACGTGTTCGTCACCGGGGGCGTGGTGTCCGGTCTTGGCAAAGGAATCACCGCCGCCTCGCTTGGGACGCTGCTCAAGGCCCGGGGCTGGAAGATCTTCTTCCAGAAATGTGACCCGTACATCAACGTGGATCCCGGCACGATGAGCCCGTACCAGCACGGCGAGGTGTTCGTGACCGAGGACGGCGCGGAAACCGATCTCGACCTCGGGCACTACGAACGGTTCACCGACGAGAGCCTGACGCGCGTCTCGAACACGACCACCGGCGCGGTATACGACGCGGTCATCAAGCGCGAGCGCCGCGGCGACTTCGACGGGGCCACGGTGCAGGTCGTGCCGCACGTGACCAACGAGATCAAGCGACGGATCCGGCTGGCGGGCGAGAGCTCGGCGGCGGATGTCGTCATCGTGGAGATCGGCGGTACGGTCGGTGACATCGAGTCGCTGCCGTTCCTGGAGGCCATCCGCCAGCTGCGCAACGACGTCGGCCGCGAGAACGTCGCGTTCGTCCACGTCACCCTTGTGCCGTTCCTCGAGGCGAGCGGCGAGCTCAAGACCAAGGCCACCCAGCACTCGGTCAACGAGTTGCGGCGGATCGGTATCGAGCCAGACGTGCTGGTGTTGCGCTCGAACCATGACATCACCGATGACCTCAAGGCGAAGATCGCCCTACATGCGGGTATTCCTGAGACGGCGGTCATCTCGGCAGGCGACGCCCCAGACATCTACGTGGTTCCGCTCGGCATGGAGGCCGAAGGCTTCGACCGTGCGGTATGCGATCGGTTAAGCCTGCCGATGCGACCGGCCGACCTCGGCGAGTGGCAGGCGCTGGTCGAGCACATCGGGCACTGCGAGGGAGTCGTCCGGATCGCGCTGGTCGGCAAGTACGTGCAATTGCGTGACGCGTATCTGTCGGTTGCCGAGGCCCTCAAGCACGCCGCGATCTTCCACGGGGTCCGCGTCGAGATCGAGTGGATCGACGCGGACGAGCCGGACCTGAACGCCGTGCTTGCCCGCGCAGACGGCATTCTGGTGCCGGGCGGGTTCGGCCAGCGCGGCATCGAGGGCAAGATCGCTGCGGCACGGTATGCGCGTGAGCGACTGGTCCCGTATCTGGGGATCTGCCTCGGGATGCAGGTGGCGGTGATCGAGTACGCCCGCAACGTCTGCGGGATGCAGCGCGCCAACAGTTCGGAATTCGATCCGGACACGCCATTCCCGGTCATCGATCTGCTGCCGGAGCAGCGTGAGATCGATGAGCGCGGCGGCACGATGCGTCTCGGTGCCGACCCGGTCGCCCTCGTGCCCGGCACCCGGGTGGCTGCGCTCTACGACGACACGGTCATCTACGAGCGCCACCGCCACCGTTACGAGGTCAACCCGGGCCTGCGTTCGCAGATCGAAGAGGCCGGCCTGGTGGTGTCGGGTACCTCGCCCGATGGCCGTCTGGTCGAATGCATCGAGATCCGCGAGCATCCGTGGTTTTGCGCGTCACAGTTCCATCCAGAATTCAAGAGTCGCCCGACGCGACCCCAACCGCTGTTTCGCGAGTTCGTGGGCGCGGCGCTCGCACGGGCGACCGCGCAGCGCGGGCCGGCGCACTCTGACGGCGCGGAGGTTGACGGCGCAGCGGTGTCGGCCACCCCGGCGTGAGCATCGCGTCGGCTGAGCTGCCCGAGGTGGCTCAGCTGATGATCGAGCTGTGTGAGATCCCGTCGCCGTCCTACGGGGAGGGCGAGATCGCCGAGCGCGCCCGGCGCGAGCTGGATGCACTGGGGTGCGAGATCATCGAGGACGACGTTGGTGACCACATCGGCGCCGGCTGCGGCAACATCCTCGGCCGGCTGCCGGCGACGGCCCCGGGAACGCCCGTCGTGCTGTGCGCGCATCTGGACACCGTTCCCGTGACCGGGCCGATCGAGGTCGAGTTGCGCGAGGACGGCTCGCTGACCAATCGGCGCGATGCCATCCTGGGCGGTGACGACAAGGCGGCGATCGCGGCGATGCTGGTGGGCGTTCGCCAGCTGCTGCGTGAGGGCACCCCGCACGCAGGGATCGAGATCTTGCTGACCCCGTGCGAGGAGGTCGGGCTCCGCGGGGCGGCGGGCTTCGATACGGCACAACTGACCGCCCAGGTCGGCTTCGTATTTGACCACTCCGGGCCGATCGGGCAGATCATCATGTCCGCGCCGTGGCACAAGCGGATCACGGCGACGTTCGTGGGAACCGCCGCGCACGCCGGGATGCAGCCCGAAGACGGCCACAGCGCCATCGCGGCGGCTGCCGCGGCCATCGCCACCATGCCGCTTGGGCGCATCGATGCGCAGACGACGGCGAACGTGGGGATCATCTCCGGCGGGGATGCGACCAACGTCGTCGCGCCGCGCTGCGAGCTCATCGCCGAGGCCCGCAGCCGCGATCTGGCCGCGCTCGCCGAACAGGTCACCCGGATGATGGACGCGATGACCACGGCCGCCGTCGCCGGTGGATGCGATCTGGAATGCCGGGTCGAAACCCAATACACCGGCTATCAACTGCGTCCGAGCGATCCGCAGGTTGTGCTGGCCGAGCGCGCGCTGGCGCGCGCGGGCATCCGTGCCACGCACGTACCCGGTGGCGGCGGCTCCGACGTGAACGCACTGGTGCGCAACGGGTTCCCCGCGGTCAATTTGTGCAACGCGATGGTCGACGTGCATACGCCGGACGAGTCGATCGCCGTCGACGACCTCGAGGCGATGGTCGCCGTCACCCGCGCGATCCTTGCCGAGGCGGTCGACGCGTGAGCGCGGAGCGCGTGCCGCCGGGGGCCGTCGGCCAGCCGCCCGAAGCAGTGCTGGCCGGGCCGGTCGTCAGCGAGCGGATCTTCGACGGTGAGATCGTCCGGCTTCGGGTCTCCGAGTATCGCCGCGCGAGCGGGCTGGTCGTTCGGCGCGAGGTGCTTGAGCACTACGGTGCGGTGGTGATGGTGCCCATCGAAGACGACCACCTGCTGATGGTCCGCCAGCCGCGCGAGGCCGTCCAGGAGGTCATGCTCGAGTTGCCCGCCGGCAAGCTCGATGGCCCCGACGAGGATCCCTGGGCGGCGGCGGTGCGCGAGCTCGGCGAGGAGGTGGGACGTGACGCGGGCCAATGGAACTATCTGGGCGGGTTCTACACCGCGCCGGCGATGCTGACCGAGTTCATCCATCTGTTCATCGCCTCGGATCTGCGCCCAAGCGACGTCGTCCCGATTCCCGAGGAGGAAATCGAGATCGTCCCGGTCCCGCTGTCGGACCTGCCGACCTTGATCACGCGCGTCCGGGACGCCAAGACCTTGATCGGGCTCCTGCATACCGCGCGCGCGCTGGGCATCTAGGCCGATGCCATGAGCGCGTGGGAGCCGACATGATCGTGGTCTGCACCGGCGGCCGGATTCGCCTTGTGCGTCAGGTGGACCACCAGGCCCAGTGCGGGGTCATGGCGCGGGCCTGGGGCAACGAGACGTTTGGTCGCCCCGCACCGTACGAGGCGCTGATCGATGCCGCCGAATGCCATGACGAGGGCTGGCGCGGTCACGACCTCACGCCTCGCATCGATGCGACCGGCAGACCCGTGAACTTTCCGGACCTCGACCGGGCGATCCACGCGCCGATGTACGAGCTCGGCATCGCCGAGGCCGTGATCCGCGGTCCGCGTGTCGGCCTGCTAGCGAGCATGCACGGCCAGGGCCTCTACGAGAAGCGGATGGGTCTGGACGGCCCCTGCCCGCCACGGGACGACCGCCCGACATACGAGCTGGCGTTCCTTCGCGACCAGGAGCGCCTCCAGGCCGAGCTGCGGGCACATCTCGGCGACAGCGATGCGCTGCAGGCCTGGGCATGGGCCGCCTACCGGATCCTCCAGGCCTGGGATGTCCTGTCGCTCTATCTGTGTTGGGACGGTTTGGACGACGGCCGTGAGTGGATTCTGCCCCGCGTGCCGCGGGTCGTCGGCGACGCCGGCATCGATATCCGCGTGGGCGCCCGCGATACCCAGACGTGCACGGTCGACCCGTGGCCGTTCGCCGACGACAACGTCGACCTGTCGGTGCCGGTGCGGTGGATCGAGGACCACGCGTACCCCTCCGATGCCGCGATCTGCGCGGCGGTCGACTCCGCCGAGCAGGAGGTGCTGACGGTGGCCGCGATTCCCGGCCCGGCGAGGGTCTAGCCGGCTGTGGGGCGTCGCGCCGCGTGCAGCGCGGCGCGGGCGCGGAGGTTGGCGTCGGCGGGGACCGCCATCGGGATCCTCGGATCGCCGATCAGCAGGGTGTGTTGCGGCGCAGATGCCACACGCCAGGCGGTGTACGCGCAGGCCATCGCATCAAGGCGGGCGGCATCGGCGATCGCTTGCCAGTCATCAGGATCGGCGATGGGCAACCAACCGCCGATGTCCATCGCCATTGCCATGAGCGCCGCGGCCGCCGCCCGTCCGCCGGGCACGGCGCGTCCGAGCCCCTTCGGTCGATACCGAGGTGCCCTGACGCCCAGCCAGGCGGCGCGGTACTCCGCGAGCTCAAGCGGAGGGTCGGTTGGGGGATGGACCGCCTCCCATGCGAGCTCGCGCAGGACGAGATCCGGGAGGGTCTCCACGACCCGGGCGGTCCGCGCGGCAAGCCGATCGCGAAGACCGACGCCGCGCAGGCCGCCATAGAGCTGCGTGAGTCGCGTGATCGAGTTCGGGAACGCCGGGGCATCCAGCCAGGCCAACGCGTGCTCGACCGGGCGCTGGCCGGACCGGTTCTCGACGACCAGTGGCGCGTCCACCGCGATCACCCGCGTATCGGGTGGTATGGCCGCCAGTAGGTCCCCGTCGGTGTCGACGCACCGCAGCAGTGCCAGCTCCCCGTCGCTTGCAACGCCGGCGATACAGGACGGGCGCGGTGTTCCGATTGCGTCCAGGACCGGCATGAGGTGGATTCCGCAGGCAACGATCATGGGAAGGGACTTCGACCTCCGCGGCTAACAAATGACGAACGGGCGATCTGACCGGTACATTGGCGCGACGATTGACCTTTCACCGTCGGGGGGCGAGCACGTGACGACGATTGTGATTCTGGTGATCGCGGTCCTGGCACCGTGGGTTGTACAGCTTGCGCCGCCTCGGCAGCGTCCGCTGGCGCTCGTGTGCGCCATTGGCGTGCTGTTGATCGTCGGGATCTTCATCGCCAACCCACTGGGCACCTGGGAGTTCTGGCTCGGCCTGGTGATCGGGATCGGCAGCGTCGTGATGGTGTCACGCCGGGGGATGCACGCCGGGACTCGCCGATCGGCGCGCGGACGTCGGGGCGCGGACCGCTCTGAAGATGACGACGAGACGCTGCACGGGGAGTAATCCCGGCGTCGGGTCGACCGGTCTCAGATGATGATGCCGGCCGCAGGTGGCGGTCGGTCGAGGGCGCATGTCGCCCGACCTCGGACTGGACGCGGACGCGTCAAGTAGGCCGCCAGACGCGCGGCGAGCTGCGCGTCTGGGTCGGAGGCCGGCGACGGCGGGGCGGGTCGCGCCAGCTCGATCTGGGCCCGCACGGCTCCACCCGATCCAAGGAGCGTCATGCGTACGCTCACGGAACCGACGCCTCGAGGAACGTCGAGATCAGCAGTTGCGCGCGAGCCGGATCGTCGGTGAGTACCACGCCGTGTTCGAGCGCGGAAACCCCGACCGCTCGCTGGCCGGTCTGGATGAGGGCGACGCCTTCGGCGGCGAGCGCGTTGGGATCGGTGCTGTCAATGGACACGGCCGCGCCGGCAGGCGGGATTGCCAAGTACGGCAAGTGCGCCTGCTCGAGGGCCAGGGCCTGATACGCGGGATCGGCCGCGCTCGCTCCGTCCAACCGTGCGGCGTGGGCAAATGCATTTGCGGCGGCGGCGTCGTTACCGATCGCGTCGTAGGCGATCCCCTGGCCGAAGGCGGCCTGCGCCAACGTGCCATTCAGCGCGAGCGCCTTGGTCCAGTAGGTAAGCGCCGTCGGTAGCCGACGCTCGGCGGCCATCAACTGGGCGCGCGCTATTTGGGCGGTCGCCGTTGCCGCGTCAGCCCGCGACCACGCGCCGATGATCCGGGTCGCCGGCCCGAAGTGTCCGATTGACACGTCATACGCGACAAGCGCGTAGCCGTAGCCGAAGGCCTTGGTGGCCGCGGCCGCGCCGAGCTGCGAAGTCATGCTCGGGATCGTGGTCCAGTCCGGGGGCGCGGTGATCGTCTTGGTCAGCGGTGTCGTGCCCCGCAGCAACTGGATGGTCACCGGGGTGCTGGCGGGCATCAGGCGCACGGCGCGCGCGTAACCGCCCGCGCTCGCGACACTCAGGCCGTTGATGCTTTGGATGACATCGCCCCGCAGGATGCCCGCGCTCGCGACCGCGCCACCGGGATGCACGGCGGCGACGACCTGGCCCGAGCTGGTATGGAGCTTCAGGCTTGTGCGGATATCGCCGTCGTTGGGCACCGTGTACCAGTCGAAGACGCCGCGCGGGGGGCTGTAGTTGAGCGTCAGCGCGTAGCTGTGTCCGCGTGCGTTGCGCCCACCGGCACTGGTGGCGCCGATGAACACCGTGTACGCCCCTTGCGGTAACTGATAGCCAAGGCTGTCGGTGGCCTGAATCAGCAAGAACGCGCGCCCGGATCTGTGGATCGCGGAGCTCACGACGGTCTTCATCACGCGCCTGGTGGATACCCGTGTGATCCGGACGACGAGCCGCGCGGGAATCGATAGGCGTGCGCCCACCAGGAATCGCGCGTGGCCCTGCTGCGCGGTCACGATGCGGGGTGAGATCGGCGAGGACACCACGGGCGTCGGTCCGCGTGCCGCGAGCAGCGGCGCCGTCGCGGCGGTCCCTGCCAGTCCGAGAATCCCGAACGCCACGGCGATCTTCGTGTGTGCGCGGTTCATCTCGGGCCACGATATCAGCCCTCTGTAACATCGCCTGCAATGGCCATACCATTGTCGCCCCTCGAGCTGCTCGAGCGCACGTGGCGCGGCGAGTACGTTGACGCCGACAGCGTCCGCCGGTTCGTGCGCAGCTGGCTGAGCGACGGCGCACCGGATTCGCAAATGGCGGCGTGGTGCGCGATCGCCCAGGCGCGCGGGCTTGATCGGGAGAGCACCCAGGGACTGATGGCCGCGCTGATCGGCTCAGGTGAGCGGCTGGACCTGGCATCGCTGGGCGCGACCGGTGATCTGCATTCGACCGGGGGGGTCGGCGACAACGCGAGCCTCGTCGCCGTGCCGCTCGCGGCGGCGCTCGGTGTGCGCGTCGCCAAGATGAGCCGTCGCGGGCTCGGGCACTGGGGTGGAACGATCGACAAGCTCGAGGCCATCCCGGGGTACCGCACTACCCTCGAGCTCGGGGAGTTCATCGGGCAGGTGCAGCGCGTCGGATGCGCGGTGATTGCCCACAACCCCCGCCTGGTGCCTGGCGACGGGCGCCTGACCAGCTTGCGTGAGGCGACCGGGACGGTGGCCAACCGCGACCTCATCGCCGCATCCGTCATGAGCAAGGCCCTCGCAGGTGGGGCCACGGCCCTCGCACTTGAGGTCACCTGGGGTGACGGCGCCGCCTGCGGCACGCTCGAACAAGCGCAGCGGACGGCCGAGTTGATGCAGTGGCTGGCCGTCGGCTGGGAGCGGGAGGTGCGCACCATCGTGACGGCGATCCGCGAACCGCTGGGGCGAATGATCGGCAACGCGTTGGAGGTCCGGGAGGCGTCGGATGTGTTGCGTGGCGGCGGCCCCGCGGATCTGCGGCGCGTCGCGGCACGGATCGCGGGTGAGCTCGCCGAGGCCGCCGGCGTCGTGGCCGCGGGGGAGGGCGTCACGCGCGCCGAGGTCGCGCTTGCGGACGGGTCCGGGCTCGCGATGGCCGAGCGGTGGGTCGAGGCCCAAGGCGGCAATCCGGCGGTGTGGAGCACGCCCGCCGTACTCGCGATCGCGCCGGTCGGCGTTCCGGCCCTGGCGGATCGGGACGGCGTGGTCGAGTCCATCGACGCCCGCGCGATCGGGGAGTCGGTTCGGCGCCTCGGGGCCGGGCGCCTCCACCCGTCGCAGCAGGTCGACCACGCCGTCGGCATCGAGTTGATGGCGAAGGTCGGCGAAACGGTGACATCGGGTGCGCCCATCGCGATGATCCACGCGCGGGACGCCTCGCTCGGTGACAATTGCGCCACGGAAATCCTGGCGGCGGTCCATGTGGGCGTCCGTGCCGGTGCAGGTGACGCCGCGACGACCGCGCGCGACTGATGCCCGAGCTCCCGGAAGTCGAGACGATCCGCGCCCAACTGGCGCCGCGCCTGACCGGCCGCACGATCACTGCGGTTGCCGTGACGGATCCGCTGCTGGTGGCGCCTGCGGACGTGGATGAGTTTTGTTCGGCCCTCATCGGCCGCGCCGTGAGACGCGTCCGACGCCGGGGCAAGTACCTGCTGCTGGAGTTCGATTCGGGCGCTGTCCTGGCGCTGCACCTGCGGATGACCGGGCGCGTGCACTGGCGTGCGGGTCCACCGAGCGACGGCGCGGAACGGTTCCTGCGTGCGGTATTCGGCTTCGATGACGGATCGAGCGTGACGTTCGGCGATGCCCGCAGGTTCGGCCGTGCATGGATGATCCCCGCCGGGACGGGTTTGCGGGAGTACTGGCGCGGGCGTGTCGGCGACGAGCCGCTTGAGGACGGCTTTACGGCCCGCCGGCTGGCGGAGCTCATGCGGGGCCGGCGGGTGGCAATCAAGACCGCGTTACTCAATCAAGCGCTCGTTGCGGGGCTCGGCAACATGTACGTCGACGAGGCGCTGTTCGCGGCCCACGTGCATCCATTGCGACCGGCCGGGGAGCTGTCCGAGCGGGAGTACCGGGCACTGCAGCGGGGGATCCGAGATCGGCTGCGCGTCGCAATCGCGGCCGGCGGCGCGTCGATCGATACGTACCGTGACGGGCTCGGCGAGCGCGGACAAATGCAAGCTCAGCTCCGGGTGCATCTGCATGAGGGCGATCCCTGCCCTCGGTGTGGGACGATCATCGCCAAGAGCGTGGTTGGACAGCGCGGGACCTACTGGTGTCCGGCATGCCAGCCGGACCCGACCGGAGCAGCGGTACCGGTCGGGTCCCGACGGCCGCGGCGTGTGCGTGAGGGGGTGTCGGGTTGAGCGATCCATCGCCGTGGCCGGCCGGTTTCCTGATCGGACATTGGACCGACGCTGCCGCTGGCACCGGGTGCACGGTGATCGTGCCCCCCCCGGCGACGGTCGGCGCCGTGGATATTCGGGGCGGCGGTCCAAGCACGCGCGAGACAGAACTGCTGGCACCGCAGGCGCCGTTGGCCGAGGTCTCGGCGGTGCTGCTGTCGGGTGGCAGCGCCTTCGGTCTTGATGCGGCGGCGGGGGTGGTTCGATGGTGCCTGGAGCAGGGGGTCGGCTACGACGTCGGCGTCGCCCGGATCCCGATCGTGCCGGCAGCGGTGGTGTTCGACCTGGGCATTTCGGCGAATCTGCGCCACCCGGGACCCGAGGACGCGTATCTGGCCTGCGCCGCGGCGACCGCCGGACCGCCGAGGTGCGGCAGTGTCGGTGCGGGTACGGGTGCGACCGTCGGCAAGCTGTTCGGGCAAGAGGGGTGGTGCAAAGGCGGGCTCGGCGCGTCCGCGACCCGTGCCCTTGACGGCGCCACGATCGCGGTCGTCGCCGTCGTCAACGCTTTTGGTGATGTGCTGGACGAGTCGGGTGGTGTCCTTGCGGGGGCCTGGCGCGCGCCGGACGGGTTCGTGGATGCCCGCCGGGCTGGTAGTGACGTGGCACCGGGTCATCCGCGCCTGATCAGCAACACGACGCTGGTCGCCGTTCTGACCGATGCGCAGCTGAGCAAGCCCGAGGTCTCGCAGGTGGCCCGCATGGCCTCCGCCGGTGTGGCCAGGGCAATCGCACCCGTGCATACGCCGATGGACGGCGATGTGACCTTCGCCCTGGCGAGCGGGACCCACCCCTCGAGCGCGTTTAGCGTTGGCGTTGTGGCCGCGCAGCTCGCCGAGGGCGCGATTCGCACCGCCGTGAGGTCGGCGACGTGCATACGGGGAGTGCCCACGGCCGCCGAACGGCGCGGCGACACCGCCTAGCTAGGCGGCGAGTATTCGGTCGAGCTCGCCCGAGCGATTGAGGGCGGCGAGCTCATCAAAGCCCCCGATGGGGGTCTCGTTGATCAGGATCTGGGGCACGGTGCGACGCCCGCTCAGATCGATCAGAAACTGGCGCCCCTCCGGGGACAGCTCAACGGTCCGCTCTTCGAACTCGATGCCCTTGGCGTTGAGCAACGCCTTGGCGCGGACGCAAAACGGGCAGATCCGGGTCGTGTACATAATGACGTTCGGCATACCCCGTAGGGTACATCAGGACACGCGCGTCCGGCCCGGGGTCGTCACCCGAACCTGTCACGATGGCCGTGTGCCGAGCATCGAGACCGAGGCGATCATCTTGCGCAGCATCCGCTTTTCGGAGGCGGATGTGATCCTGTCGATCTACTCGCCCAGCGCCGGACGCATCTCGGGGATCGCGAAAGGTGCGCGACGGGCGAAATCGAAGCTCGGCGGGCGCCTGCAGCCGGGCGTATGGGTCCATCTCGGGCTCGTGCAGGGACGAGGCGACCTGGGAACGGTCCGCAGTGCATCGATCATCCAGGCCCATGCGGGCCTGTGGCTGGACGGGCACCGCCTGCGGGCGGCGAGTTCGGTGCTGGAGACGGTGCTGCGGGCGGTGCCCGAGCACGAGCCGAACCCGGAGGTCTTTCACCTGCTCACGCGCGCGCTCGGCCTGCTGAGTAGCGCGGCGCCGATGGACGGTCCGCCCCGGTTGGATCCGATCGTGCTCGGGTTCCAGGCCAAGCTGCTGGTCGTCAGCGGGCTGCTGCCACGTCTGAACACCTGCGCGATCTGTGGCGCCCCGGGGCCCTTGGTGGGATTCTCGGCCCATGCCGGCGGTGGGTTGTGTGCAGACTGCGCCCGCCAGGGCGAGCCACTGGATGCGTCCGCGCTTGAGGGGTTCGCGGTTCTCGTCGGATATCCGCTGGCGGATGCGCGAACCCGGTTCCCGAATGGCGCCGGCCTCGGGGTCGAGCGCATGATCGGGTTGGTGCTCCACGAGCATCTCGGGGTGACGCTGCGGTCCGCGACTCCGGTGTGATGCACGGCACCCCTTGGTCCGGCGGCCCGTGCCAATCCGGCGGGGTCGGTATGCTCCCGAGCGCCCGGACGCTCACCGCGAGCCGGGTACGAGTTTGTCCGTGATGCGGTCGCCGTCTGATCAAGATGGGTGTCGGTTGTGCCGATGGGATGCGGCCGTATGCGGGGGGAATCTAAGCTGCGGACCGGGACGCTGAGGCGATGGCGGCGGCAGGTGCGCAAGAGGACAATCTGGACGTGGCACTGACGTTTCAACAGGTGATCTTGCGTTTGCACGCCTACTGGGGCGATCGCGGGTGCCTGATCATGAACCCGTACCACACCGAGGTGGGCGCGGGCACCTTCAACCCGGCCACGCTGCTGCGCAGCCTCGGTCCGGATCCGTGGCGCACCGCGTACGTCGAGCCGTCGATCCGGCCGACCGATGGTCGCTACGGCGAAAACCCGTTTCGACTGCAGCACTACTTCCAGTACCAGGTGTTGCTCAAGCCATCGCCGGATGACGTGCAGGACCTGTATCTGGGATCGCTCGTCGCGCTCGGGATCCGTCCGGAGGAGCACGACGTCCGCTTCGTGGAGGACGACTGGGAAGGCCCGACGCTGGGCGCCTGGGGCCTGGGGTGGGAAGTGTGGATGGACGGGATGGAGATCACCCAGTTCACATACTTTCAGCAGGCGGGAGGGATCGATCTGACCCCCATTTCCGTCGAGCTGACCTACGGGCTTGAACGCATCGCGATGTACCTCCAGGGCGTCCGGTCGGTCTACGAGCTCACCTGGACCGACGGTGTCACCTACGGGGACGTGTACCAGGAAAACGAGCGCCAATGGAGCACGTACAACTTCGAGGTGGCGGACACCGGCGCGCTGTTCGCGCAGTTCGCCGCACACGAGGCCGAGTGCCTGCGTTGCCTTGAGGCCGAGCTGGTGCTGCCGGCCTACGACCAGGTGCTTAAGTGCAGCCACAGCTTTAACCTGCTCGACGCCCGGGGCGTCATCAGCGTGACCGAACGAGGCGCCTATATCTGGCGCGTGCGGGCGTTGGCCGCGAAGGTGGCCGCCGCGTACCTTGCCCAGATCACGGCGGTTGCTGATGCCTGACGTCCTGATCGAGATCGGGTGCGAGGAATTGCCGGCGTCGGCGTGTCGGGAAGCCATCGCCCAGGTTCCCGGGCTCGTCGCCGATGCACTCGCCGCGGAGCGCCTCCCGGACGCCCCGGTCGAGGTGATGGTCGGCCCGCGCAGGATCGCGATGCTGATTCACGGCCTTCCCGAACAGCGGGCGGGCCGCGTCCGTGAGGTGCGCGGGCCTGCCGAGCAGGCGGCCTTCGACACGGACGGCACACCGACGGCCGCGGCCAGCGGCTTCGCCCGCGCCCAGGGCATCACCCCGGACAAGCTGGTGTTGCGCCAGGACGGGGGCCGGCGCTTCGTGTTTGCGCAGATCGCCGAACCGGCGACGGCGACTGCCGAGCTTGTCCCGGAGATCGCGCGGGGCGTGGTCAACGGGATCCGCTTTTCCAAGAACATGCGCTGGGGTGACGGAACGGGTCTGCGCTTCTCGCGCCCGATCCGCTGGATCGTCGCGAAGTTTGGTGCCGACACGGTGCGGTTTGATGTGCACGGACTGCGGGCCGCAGATGTCAGCCGCGGTCACCGATTCCTCGGCGGCCCCGCCGAGATCGCGAGACCTGACACATACCGCGACGCGTTGCGCGCCGTCGGCGTCATCGCGGACCACGTCGAGCGGCGCGAGGAGATCACCCGTGAGCTCGACGCCGCGGCTGCCGGGATCGGCTGCACGTGGCGGGACCCGGGCGGCAAGCTCGAAGAGGTGCTGTTTCTGGTGGAGCACCCGAGCGCCATCGTCGGCGACATCCGGCCCGAGCACCTGCGCCTTCCCGAGCGCGTGCTGGTGACCGCCATGCAATCGCATCAGCGCTACTTCCCGCTGGCGCGCAAGGACGGGTCGCTCGAGCCGCGCTTCCTGGCGGTGTCGAACGGCGACCCGGCGCACGCCGAGACGATTACCCAAGGCAATTCGGATGTGCTCGATGCGCGCTTGCAGGATGCGGCGTTCAGCTTCGACCGCGACCGCGAGGCCGGCCTGGCCGCGCTTGACGCGCGTCTCGACGCGATCGTCTTCCACAAGCGCCTGGGGTCCATGGCAAAAAAGCGCGACCGACTCGCCGCCGCAGCCCGTGATCTGGCGGCCGCGACCGGATTGCGCGCCGATGCCGTCACGGCTGCGGAGCGTGCGGGGCGGCTGGCGAAGGTGGACCAGGGCGCCGTGCTCGTTGCCGAGTTCTCGGATCTGCAGGGGTACGTGGGCGCCGAGTACGCCGCCCTCGAGGGCGAGGACGATGAGGTGGTCGTCGCCGTGCGCGAGCACTACCTGCCCGAGGGCCCGGATTCGCCCCTGCCCTCGACCGAGATTGCGGCCTGCGTGGCGCTCGCCGAGAAGATCGACAACCTGGTCGGTGCCTTCTTGGTCGGGGAGATCCCGACGGGCTCGAAGGACCCGTATGGGCTACGCCGCGCCGCGGCAGGCCTTGTCCGGGTCGTCAACGACCGAGGCTGGGACATCGATCTCGCGCCGGTACTCGCGGCCGCCGCCGCGCGACTTCAGGCTGACGGCTCCGACATCCCGCCGGACACCGCCCCGGCGCTCGCCGAACTCGACGGGTTTATCGGTGATCGGGTCGCCTTCCAGCTGTCGGACGACGGGGTCAGCGCGGAGTGCGCCGCGGCTGCGCAGGGCGCACACCTCGGCAGTATCGTCGCCACCATGACGTGGGCGCGCGCACTGGACCAGGCGCAATCCGACACGGCGTTCTGGGAGCTCTGGACGGCCAGCACGCGCCTGGTCCGGATCGCTGCCCGGGGTGAGGACACCGCGGTGCGGTTCGTGTCCGTCGGTGACGCGGGCGAGGACGCGCTGGCGGACGCCTGCGGGAAGGCGGCCGCCGGAATCGACCGCGCCCGCGACGCGCGGGATCTGCCGGCGGCGATCATCGCGGCACATCCGCTGGCGGCTGCCGTCGACCGGTTCTTCGTCGATGTGTTGGTCAACGCCGAGGACCCGCTCGCCCGGGCTCGCCGCTATGCGCTGGTCCGCGCGACCGCCGATGTGCTCGGGAGGATCGCGGACTTCACGACGGTGACCGATCAGAGGGGCCAAAGATGAGCGCGGCGGTGTCGACGAAGCGGGTGTATGACTTCGCTGAGGGATCGCGCGACATGCGCATGCTGTTGGGGGGGAAGGGCGCCAACGTCGCCGAGATGACGCGGCTCGGCCTGCCGGTGCCCGGCGGGTTCACTATCACGACCCGGGCCTGCATCGATTATCTGTCTGCAGGGCACGCCACGCCGCGGGGACTCGACGCCGAAATCACCCGCCACCTCGAGGCGCTCGAGGTGCGGGTCGGCAAGCGCTTGGGTGATTCGACCGATCCGCTGCTCGTCTCGGTGCGCTCGGGTGCCCCCGAGTCCATGCCGGGAATGATGGACACCGTGCTGAATCTGGGGCTCAACGACGCGTCGGTGGCGGGCCTCGCTGCGCGAACGCACAATCCCCGATTCGCCTATGACTCGTACCGGAGATTCATCCAGATGTTCGGTGACGTCGTCGCCGGGGTCGAGCGCGGACACTTCGAGGATGCACTCTCGGCGCTCAAGTCCGCCCGCGGCGTCGACCAGGACGTCCAGCTGGAATCCGACGACCTACGCGGGCTCGTCGACACCTTCAAGGAGATCTTTCGCCGGCACAAGGGCGAGGACTTCCCGCAGGAGCCTCGCGTGCAGTTGGACGCGGCGATCCGCGCGGTGTTCGAGAGCTGGGACAATCGTCGCGCCCGCGATTACCGTCGCGTGAACCGGATCCCGGACGATCTCGGGACGGCAGTCAACATCCAGCAGATGGTCTTCGGCAACACGGGCCCACGCTCGGCCACAGGGGTCGCATTTACGCGCAACAACACCACTGGCGAGGCCGGCGAGCCGTTCGGGGAATTCTTGATCAACGCGCAGGGTGAGGACGTCGTCGCGGGAATCCGGACGCCGGAGCCTCTCGTGGAGCTCCACGCCCACCTGCCCGAGGCCTACGACCAGCTCGTGCGAACGATGGCGCTGCTCGAGAAGACCTACCGCAACATGCAGGATGTCGAGTTCACGATTGAAGAGGGCCAGCTGTACATGCTCCAGACCCGTAACGGGATGCGCAGCGCGGAAGCGATGCTGCGAATCGCGGTTGACATGGTCGACGAAGGGCTGCTGGCGCCCGGCGAGGCGATGGTGTCGCTGGTCGCCGCCGACCAGGTGCGCCAGCTGCTCCTGCCGCGCTTGGACCTGTCGGCCATGCCGGTGCCGGCGGCCACGGGCGTCCAGGCCTCACCGGGTGCAGCGACGGGGGTCGTGGTGTTTTCGGCCGACGAGGCCGAACGGCGGGCGCGGGCGGGCGAGAGTGTGATCCTGGTGCGCGACGAGACCACGCCGGACGACTTTCACGGCATGGTGGCCGCCAAGGGCATACTGACCTCACGGGGTGGCAAGACCAGCCACGCGGCGATCGTGGCGGTCGGCATGGGAACGCCGGCGGTCACCGGGGTCACTGATCTGATCGTCGACGAAGCCGCGGCGACGCTCGCGATCCGCGACGCGTTCACGGTGCGGGAGGGGGAGTGGGTGACGATCGACGGGGCCAAGGGCACCGTCTACGTGGGCCAACTGTCGCTGCTGCCTCCGGACCCGCACAACCCGTACCTCGAGCGCGTCCTATCCTGGGCGGACGCGTTTCGCGCGATGAAGGTGCGCACGAACGCCGACACACCTGAGGACGCCCGTCGCGCACGCGAGTTCGGTGCGGAGGGGATTGGGTTGTGCCGCACCGAGCACATGTTCGGCGGCGACGAGCGGTTACCGCACGTGCAGGACATGATCATGGCCGAGAGCCGCGACGATCTGGTGGCCGCGCTCGATGCGCTGCGCACGTTTCAGATTGAGGACTTCATCGGGATCTTCGAGGCGATGGAGGGGCTTCCGGTGACGATCCGGCTGCTGGATCCACCGCTGCACGAGTTCCTTCCCGATTACACGGATCTTCGGATACGGGTGGCTCGGGCCGAGGCGACCGGCGTCGCCGACGATGAGGCGGCCGAGCAGCTACCCAAGATGGAGCGCCTCAAGGAGGTCAATCCGATGCTGGGCACCCGTGGGTGCCGGCTGGGGATCGAGATCCCGGACCTCTATCGGATGCAGGTGGCGGCGATCCTGACCGCCGCGTGCGATGTCAAGATCCGAACCGGCGTTGAGCCAATCGTCGAGATCATGATTCCGTTGGTGGGGTTCGAGGATGAGCTGCGGTGGTTGCGCGAGCACATCCTCGATGTCGCGGACTCGGTGTTTGTCGAGCAGGGCACGAACGTCGAGTACCACGTCGGGACGATGATCGAGCTCCCGCGGGCGGCCTTGGTCGCCGATGAGATTGCCCGCCAGGCGGACTTCTTTTCCTTCGGCACCAACGACCTTACCCAGACGACGCTCGGGTTCTCGCGCGATGACGCCGAGACGAAGTTTCTCGGCGATTACCTCAGCAAGGGCATCCTGCGCAGCAACCCGTTCGAGCACATCGATCGCGCCGGGGTCGGCAAACTGGTGCGGATGGCGAGCGCGAGCGCGCGCGAGGTCAAACCCAAGATCAAGCTCGGGATCTGTGGAGAGCATGGCGGCGACCCCGACTCGATCCATTTCTTCGGGGCGATCGGTCTCGATTACGTGTCGTGCTCGCCATACCGGGTACAGACGGCGCGCATCGCCGCGGCGCAGGCGGCACTGCAGAACCGTACCGGCTAGCCCGCCGCCGCACGCGCGGCCCGAATGCGGGTAATGAGCGTGTTGGTGGAGCTGTCGTGAGTCAACGTTGGCATCGTCGGGGCGACGATTTCCTCCGCGATGGTCGTGGCCAGCTGCTTGCCGAGCTCGACGCCCCATTGGTCGAAGGCATCAATCCCCCAGACGACCGACTGGGTGAACACGCTGTGCTCGTAGAGGGCGACCAGCGCCCCCAGGGTGTGCGGCGTCAGCGATTCCGCCAAGATCACGTTGCTCGGCCGATTGCCGGCCATGAGCTTGTGGGGGATCAGCTGCGCCGGGATCCCATCCGCGTGCAGGTCGGCCTCGGTGCGCCCGAACGCCAGCGCCTGTGCCTGGGCTACGAGGTTGGCCAGCAGGAAGTCGTGGTGGTCCCCGACGGGCTCGGTGGGACGCAGGAAGCCGATCAGATCGACCGGGACAATCGTCGTGCCCTGATGCAGCAACTGATAGAAGCTGTGCTGGCCGTTGGTGCCCGGTTCTCCCCAGAAGATCGGGCCGGTGTCGTAGTCGACCTGATGACCGGCCGCCGTCACGTGCTTGCCGTTGGATTCCATCGTCAGTTGCTGCAGGTAGGCCGGGAAGCGGTGCATGTGTTCGCTGTACGGCAGGACGGCGGTCGTCGGAGCGCCGAGGAAATTGCGGTTCCACACGGCAAGAAACCCCATCAGCACCGGCAGGTTTGCCGCGAAGGGGGTCTCGAGGAAGTGCTGGTCCATGGCCTGGAAGCCGGCGAGGAGGTCCGCGAACCCTCGGGGTCCGATCGCGATCATGGTCGAAAGGCCGATCGCGGAGTCCATCGAGTAGCGGCCGCCGACCCAATCCCAGAAGCCAAACATGTTCTCTGGCGCGATCCCGAAGGCGGCCACCGCCTCCGCGTTGGTCGACACCGCGACCGCGTGGCGCGCGATGGCCGACTCGTCGCCGAGGCCGGTGATCAGCCAGCGGCGTGCCGACTGGGCGTTGGTCATGGTCTCGCGCGTCGTAAACGTCTTGGACGAGACGACGATGAGCGTCTGCGCCGGATCGAGGTCCCGCGTTGCATCGAGGATCGCGTCCCCGTCGACATTCGAGACGAACCGGCACTCGAGGTCGGCCTGTGCGAAGGGTCGCAGGGCGGCGTTGGCCATCACCGGGCCGAGGTCGGACCCACCGATGCCGATGTTGATCACGCTCGTGATCGGCTTGCCGGTGTGCCCGCGCCAGCGACCTGAACGCACAGCATCGGCGAAGCGGCCCATCCGGTCCAGGACGTCGTGGACCTCGGTGACCACATCCGCGCCGTCGACCACCAGGCGCATCGAGCGCGGCATTCGCAGCGCCACATGCAGCACCGAGCGCCGCTCGGAGACGTTGATGCGCTCACCGGCAAACATTTCCTGCCGACGTTCGGTCAACCGGCACTGGTTCGCGAGGGCGATCAGGTGTCCAAGCGTCGTTTCGGTCACGCGCTGCTTGGCGTAATCGAGCTCGAGCCCGGCACCGCTGGCCCGCATTCGCGTGCCCCGGTCCGGGTCGTCGGCGAACAACTCGCGCAGGTGCCGTCGCCCGGTGTGCATCTGGTCGGCCTCGAGTGCCCGCCAGGCGGGGTGGTGGCGCGGTCCATCGTTCGGGGTGGTGGCGTGGTCGGCCATCTGCGAGCTCCGTGGCGTCGGTGAGGAACACGTCATCCGGAAGCCTACGACCTGGCGCGGCCTCCGCCCACACCGGCACTGGCGAGGGCGCCGCAGCCGGGTGTTGCCGGTATCCTGTGGGAATGCCGAGTGCCGGAGACGACCCCGAACATCCGCGCGAGAGCTTCGATCGCAGCGCACATCTCTATGACGATCACGTCGGGTTCAATCACGCCGGCGCGCAGCGCTTGATCGGCGCCTTGCCCGATCGGTCCTACGACGACATCCTCGATGTGGCGTGCGGGACCGGCTTCGCCACCATGCAGATGATCGCGCGCCGCGGGATCAAGACGGTGATCGGGATCGACGCATCTGCAGGAATGCTCGAGCAGTTCCGCGCCAAACTTACGCAATATCCCGATGTCCACGCCACCCTCCGGGTCGCCGACGTGCTCGCTATGGGCGTCGCTCCGGCAAGCGTGGATCTGGTCCTGTGCACAATGGCGCTGCACTGGTTCGACGATCGGCAGGCGGCGATCGCCGCGATGGCCGCCACGCTCCGGCCCGGTGGAATCCTCGCGCTCCTTGGACCGGGCCCCGGACACGATGCCCAGTTCGTGGCGCTCTCGCGCGCCAGTCAGCCGCCGATCCTGCCCGAACTGGCTGAGTCGATTGTCAGCAACGAGATCTACCCGGACGAGATGCGGGGCTACCTGGCGGACGCCGGCCTGGATGAGGTGGACCTGTGGGTCGAGGCCCGCGAGCGACGGCTCCCGGCGGACCGGTATCTCGACCGCATGCGGGCGGTCGGTTCGCACCTGTGGGCGCATCGGACACCCGAGGATCGCGACCGCCAACTCGCGCGCGCCGAGGCGGCCCTGCGCGCCGAGAGTGCTGATGGATCCTTTGTGTACGCGTTCACCAAGCTGCTGGTGATCGCGCAGGCGCCGGCGCGTTGACGTCACGCGGTCGGGCTATCCAGAGACCCCGTGGGCAAGGCGGCGGACGATCGCGTCCTGGAAGTTGTGTGCGGCGAGGATCTGGGACACCGCGAGACCATTGCACATGATCGAGAACGTGTAGGTCTTGCCGTTGGCGGCGTGGACCACGCCGCTCAGGGCGGACACGTCGTTGAGGGTCCCGGTCTTTGCGTGCACGCGAGCGGTCAGCCCCGCCATGCGCTTTTTGAGGGTGCCCTGCCCGGGTGACGGGAGCGACCCGATCAACGGCGCGCCCCATGATGGGTTGCGCTGCGCGGCCAGCAGCAGCAAGGCGAGCGTCGTGGAGGTCTCGCGGTCGCCGCGGGCAAGGCCCGAGCCATCAACCATCCGGTCACCGGGCTCAAGGACGCCGAGGCCGCGGAGCGAGGCGATGACCCGCGCGATGCCGTACGTGGAGGTTCCCGGGGTCCGCGCCTGGGCGCCGATCGTCTTGACCAGTTGCTCGGCGATGAAGTCGTCGCTGGGGACGTTCATGATTCGGAGCACGGTCGTCAGCGGCGGGGAGCTGACCTCAGACAACGTGATCGGTGCGTCGGGGACCGGGCCCGAACCGACGGCGCCGGTCGTCGCGATGTGGACGCCGCGGAGCGCGGACTTCAGTCGCTGGGCGGTCGCGAGCACGGGGTTGGCGACGGTGGCGTTCTGTGTGTCGCCGGCGAAGTCCTGGTTCGAGGCGGCACCCGACAGCGGCTGAATCGAGCCAAGGTCGTTCACCGACCAGGCCGGGGGGACGGCCCGTCGGTCGAAGACGCTCGCGTTCACGCGAAGGGCACCGGTGATCTTGCGAAGCGCGGGCCGCGAGCCATCGGGCTTGGTCAGGCGCGCCGCGAGGGCGTTGAGCGTGTCCCCGTTGGAGCCCAGGTACTTGTGGGCGTAGGCATAGGTCGCAAACAGTGGATCGCCGCTCCCGACGAGGGTGACCGGCGCGGCCAAGGTCCCGCCGACAAGCTGGGTGACGTTCGAGGTATCGGCGGTCTCCAGTCGCGTGGTGAACCGGAATGCCGGACCGAGTGTCAACAGCGCCCCGGTGCTCGTGAGCAGTTTCTCGTTCGACGCCGGCAAGAGCGGCATGGTCGCGTTGTGGCTCGCGATCCCGATCGGGCAGGTCGTGCCGGTGCGCCAGACCGTGATCGCGGTGGCGGGGTGCTTGACAGACCAGCTGGCGATCAGTGAGCGCACCACGGGGTCGGTGGGTCCGGCGATCACGTGGGTGCAGGGACGCGGCACCAGCACGGTGCGCGGCGGAGACGTCGCGACGCTCGCCGCGGCCTGCGCGGTGACCCCCTGACCGGACCGGTGGTGCAGGTAGACCCACCCCCCGGCGCCCAGGCCGCCGACGACGACTACCCCGAGCGCGGCCTGGGCGATCCGGCGCGTACGGCGCCGCGAAGGCCCGACCGCGGATTCGGGGTTACTGGACGTCAACGAGCGTGCCGATCGGCGTATACGGCCACACTGCCCCCGCCGTGGCATACGGCATCTCTACGCATCCGAGACTTTGCGGGGAGCCATAGGAACCGCGGAGGAAGCCGTGCAGCGCGTCGCCGCCGTTGAAGTAGCTGATCCAGGGAATACCGGGGTCGTGGTACTTGGTGCCATCGGGATTGGTGCCGGACATCGTCCCGACCGTCTCGCGCAGGTAGACGGGGTAGACCCCCGACGCCGTCGGGGAGGCCGGAATCCCGGTGTTGACCAGCGGGGTCATGAGCACGCGCCCGTTGTGCCACAGCGACAGGCGCTCGGGCTGCGACTGGGAGACCGAGACGAACGTATAGCCGAAGGTGCTGCGCTGGGCGGAGATCGTTGCCTGGACCAGCGCCTGCCAGACCTTGGGCCCAAGCGCGCCGTCGGTCGTCATGTTGTGCTGATCTTCGAAGGCCATGATGGCCCCGCGCTCGATCGTGGCGGGATCTGTCTTCCAGGTGGTACGCAACGCCGCTGGCGTCGAGGCCCAGCGCCAGGTGAACGTGCCTGTCGGAGGAGCGAAGATGGCCTCAACCTGCGCCTGTTGGGTCAACGGCACCGGCGTCGTGGGCGTGAAGTTCAACGGCAGGTAGCCCAGTCGCGCCAGGAGTTGCTGTGCCCGCACGGGTGACGGTTGGGCCACCGTCCAGGTGAACACGCGAGATGGTGCGCCGGCGATCTCGGTGTGCACCGGCAGCGTGACGTGCACCTGGCTGTCGGGTGCGAATCCAGCACCGGTCGGCGTGAAGGCGACCGTATGGGCGTCGACGGTGGCCCAGTGACCGGGCACGCGTGGGCTCACCTGGGCGTGCAGGGCGCCCGGAATTGCGGTGAGCGGCTGCGAATACGTAAGCAGGAGCGGGGTATAGGGCGTGATCGGCGCTGCCACCGCGGGGCTGCCGATGACCTGCGTCTTGGGATTCGGAGCGAACCAGGCAATCTGGGCAACCGAGGGCATTGACTCCCATGCCCGCGGCGCCGCGGCAACCTGCGCGGTGCCGTATGCACCGGCGTTCGGAATCACGACGCTGGTGACGCCGCTGGTCGAGCGCACCGCGGTGGTGTGCGTACTGTTGGCCGTGATCGCGGCGCGGGCGACGGGCTGATTGAACGTCACCACGACGGGCCGGCCGGCAGGGATGGTCTGCACCGCCGGAGTCGCCAGCGAGGCGACCGGAGCGGTCACGATTGTCGTGATCTGGGTCGTCGCACCAAACAGCCAACGGGCGGGGAGCCCGTAGTGCACCGTCGCGTGAACGGTGATCGGTGTGCCCGGGGCCATCGGATGGATTGGGACGATAGACGCCCCGGAGCGAACGACCGCGACCGGCTCGCCACGCGCATCGGTTGCGGTGATCGCCTTGAGCGTGGCTCCCGGCGGAAGGCTGACGCCCGCCAGGGCCGCGCCCCCGGAGTCGATTGACGCCCGCGACTCAACGAATCCGAGCACGCCCGCACCACCGACGATCACGAGCACGGATACCCCGGCGATGATGGCGGCGCGCTTCCATCGTCGGCGCCCACCGACCGGAGGCGTCGTCGTGCCATCGCTCAGCGGCGCGGGGGCGTCGGGCGTGTGTGAGTTGTCAGGAGCGGTCATGTTTCCGTCTGACATTTTCGGG
>JADGPF010000031.1 GCA_017882585.1 Thermoleophilia bacterium | reverse complement strand
CCGCCGCGCCGGCGGCGGGCCGGATCCCGCCTGCGAAGAACTGGCGGCGGTGCGAGCGATGCGGCGAGACCGGCGTGGTCGTGTCCTTTTGACAAGTCGGTGCGTCGGGCATGTTGACGGCGCCTGGCGGGATCCGCGGACGCCAACGCCTTGGGGGACTACCCACTCCGGGCCCCGATTATGCACGCAAGGCTGACGTACTGACGATTGGCCCGGACGGGTGACAATGGGTGCCGAGCACGGTCTTCATCGCGGGTCTCTACCGGTGTGAACCACGCGGTATCTGTGCTCACACTCGAGACCCAACACGCATCGAGGCAGCCGACGCCCGCGGAGATCTTGATGGGCTGCGCGCGCTGATCGACGTCGACTGCGTCGTGACGTCGGCGGCCGTCGGCGGCGCGAGGATCCTCAACCGGGATGCGAATGTCGCCGAGCTGGCCGACCACGCCGCGAAGGCGTGGGTGTTCCAGAAGACGCTCGAGACGTTCCGCGAACGCCCCCCGTGCACGCCGTTGATCACGGGTGCGGTGCGCCGGCGGGTCGGGAGCGAATTACCGACGGTGACGACGGTCCGGTGGTTGACCGCGTACGCGGACCGGGCACTGGAGTCCTCGCGCGCGTGCCCGTAAGAGGCCGTCGCCCTGGCGGCGTATGGGGGCGACGACTGAGACGGCGGTGTCCGCGCGGATCTCCCGCAGAATGCGGAACTGCCAGTCCACCGCACCGACGGTGCACGGGCGCCCCGCGCAACGATCGGGTAACGCCCACGAGGATCTCGCGAACGTCACTCGGCGTGGCGCACGCGGAGTGCCGATGCGCGCAGGCGCGGGCTGCCGCCGAACCGAGCGCCGCACGCAGCCCGTCCGGGCGCGTCGCCGTCCTGCGAACGCGCCGCGACCGATGAGGCGTCGCAGCCACCCGTTTGCGAGTTCCGACCTGCCGGAAACCGGGAGTGGTCCGTCGGTGTCTGGGCGGCCGTCGCGGCCGGGCCCGTCCGGTCTGCGTGCGCCTAGGAGTCGGTGTGGGACCGGACCCCGTCCCGAACCGCGCTGCGGCGCGTCGAGGCAATCGTCACGGCCAGATACTCGCCGTCCGGGCCGGCATCGACGTGCACACCGTCGGCGAGGCGGTCGACGACGGGCCCGAGCTCGGGCAGCGAACAGGCGACTCTGAGCCCGTCCGCCCCTCCCGTCACCAGCGGTCCGACGCGGAGCACGACGGCGCCGGGTTCGGGCAGCAGCGCCAATCGCACGCGCCCGTCCGGGGTAAACCGATGGATCGCGGAACTGAGCGTCTCGGCGACCACCTCGAGGTCGGCGAGGCGGTCCAACTCGATGTCGGCCTGTCCGCCGATGGCATTGACGATGCGGCTCACCACCGGACGCAGCGCCGGCCCGACGGCCAGGTCCAGGACTGCGGCGTCGGTGATCATCGGAACCGCTCCGTGGCGGCACAGCGCCGTCGGGGGCTCGCGTGAGGGTCGCCGGCCGGCCGGGGCGTGGCATGGTATGCGCAACCGCCGATCACGCCCGCCCAGTTCCCGTTGACGGATCGCCGGAAACCTCGCCGCGGCGACGGGCCGTGCACGCGGCCGGTGGGAGCGTGGATGGTAAGGCAGCCGGCGGTCATCAGATCCGGAAGGTCATGCCGACCTTGGTGCCCGATCCGTCCTCGTTGGCGGTGATCGACAGCTCGGAGGAGAGCGCCGCGATCAGCTGGATGCCGAGCCCGAGCCCGGGGGTGACCCGTTTCACCCGCGGCACGATCCCGCAGCCGTGGTCGGTGACCTGAATCACCATCACCTCGTGACCCGGCCAGACCTCGACGCGCATGGACCCCGGCCGGTCAGGATAGGCGTGCACCACGACATTCGTCGCGGCTTCGGTGACCGCGATCCGCAGATCGTCGCGGGCCGCGGGGGACATGCCGAGCATGTCGCCGATCCCCGTGACGGCCTGGCGTACAAGCGAGACCGACGCGGCCTCTGCCGGGACGGACAGGACGACCGGGGCCGGGCCCGTCACATATGTTGAACTCACAGGTCCCCCTCTTCGGCGATGCGTCGCAGGGTCTCGAGGGCCCGTGCGATCAACCGCGAGACATGCATCTGGGACACGCCGACGATCTTCGCGATATCGGACTGGATCATCCCCTGATCAAACCGGAGGTGGAGGATCAGCCGCTCCCGGGCGGGCAGCCGGGCAAGACCCTCGCGGAGCGCAGTCCGACCTTCAACGATGTGATACCCGATTTCCTCGACCGGAATCTCGATATCGACGTCGTCCTCGTCAGATCCCGGTGATTGGGCCAGCGAATTCGGGCGGTATGCCGAATGTGCGGCCAGCGCGTCGAGCACCTGGTCGTCGGTCATCGAGGCTTCGACGGCGATTTCGGCGATGGTCGGGCTTCGCCCGAGCCGGTTGGTCAGCGTAGTCGTGGCGCTCGAGACCACTGCATGATCGTCCTTGAGCCCCCGCGGCACATGGATTGGCCACGTCTTGTCGCGAAAATGGCGGCGGATCTCGCCAAGGATCGTCGGGGTGGCGAACGCATGGAAGTCCGCACCCTTGCTCCCGTCAAAGCGGTCGACGGCCTTGATGAGGCCGATCATCGCGACCTGCTCAAGGTCGTCGACCGGCTCACCACGATTGGCATAGCGGCGGGCGAGGGCCCGGGCGAGTTGCTGATGCTCGAGGATCATCGCCTCGCGACGGGCGTCGCGGGCAGCGCTCATCGATC
Source organism: Thermoleophilia bacterium (assembly GCA_017882585.1). Lineage (GTDB taxonomy): Bacteria > Actinomycetota > Thermoleophilia > Miltoncostaeales > Miltoncostaeaceae > CAITWD01. The sequence continues at coordinate 8,732 of JADGPF010000031.1, read as the reverse complement.
GGAGGGACGGGTCGGCCGCTGCACGGGACGCCCCTCCCCGGTTGGCGGTGCCGACGACCTCGGGTCTAGCGCTGGAGTGTGGCGAGATCGGCATCTGCATCGATGTCCGCGAACCGTCCGCGAAGGCATGTGAGGTCGAGTACCCGGATGACCGCACGCGACGGCGCCATGAGCACCAGTTCGCGTCCAGCGAGACTTCGCGCTTCCAAGAGCATGCGCACCCCGGTTGAGTCGAGGAATCCGACACCGGCCATGTTGAGGACCACGGCCCGTGGCCCGGCGTCAAACGCGCGTGCGATTGCGGCGCGCAGTTCGGGCGCGCTTTCGATGTCGAGTTCGCCGTCGAGTTGCAGCACGGTCACGGCGCCGTCGCGGTGCCGGGTGATCCGCAATCCGCCGGCGGCCTGTTGCACGTCGCGACTCATGCCCCGAAGCTACCAGCGTCGCCAGCGCGGTGCACTGACGCCGAACACCGCCCCAAGGGGGTCGCCGGTATCGTGTCGCACGGATCGCAGCAGGCGCCGGTGGGACGCCGCTGCGCGGCGATGGGACCAGGAGCCGCGTCTTTTGCGCTCCTCCTGTGTGGGGGGTCGCTCGACTGGACGGCGACGGCCGCACCGATTGGCGTGGCCGCCGCGCGCCGTCCAGTCATGTCGTCGATCCCGGCTGCCCTGACCGGTCATCGCCGCAGCGATCGGATTCCCGCAACCGGGATTCGGCAAACGCGCGCGGGCGAGGCTGGATGAGGACGACGCGAGCGGGTAGCGACGGGTGTGCGTCGGCGCGGAACGACCCATGGGTGTGGGGGCGGCGCCGGATCTCGACGACGATCCTGGTCGGACGGTCCTCGTCGGCCCATGGGAACGCGACGACACACGCGTCACGCGCAACCCGCCGACGGTCGGCGACAGGGCCCGTGGGTATCGTTGGAGGCATGCAGGAAGTCCTTCCCGGCGTCTATCACTGGACGTCCATCCATCCCAAGCTGCGCATCGAGGTCGCCTCGTATTGGCTCGACGGACCGGGCATCGTGATCGACCCGCTGATTCCGGCCGACGTCGGGATCGAGTGGTTTGCGGGCCGGCGCACCCCGCCGACCGCGGTGCTGCTGTCGAATCGGCATCACTTCCGTCACAGCGACGTGTTCGCCGCGGCGTTCGGATGTGCCGTGCATGTGAACGCCGCAGGCCTCCACGAATTCACCCACGGCGAGGTGGTCGAGGGCTTCGCGCCGGGCGATGCGCTCCCCGGCGGGGTGACGGCATGCGCGGTGGGCATCATCTGCCCCGATGAGACGGCGCTATTCGTGGAAGACCAGCGCGCAATGGTGTTCGCCGACGCACTGGTCACTGGCGCGCCGCACCACCGGCAGAGCCTCGGCTTCGTTCCCGACCAGCTCATGGACGACCCGGTCCAGACCAAGCTGGGGCTCCTCCAGGCATTTGCCCGCCTGCTGGACGACTACGACTTCGCCCACCTTCTCCTTGCGCACGGTGGCCCGATCATCGGCGACGGCCGCCGGGCGCTCCAGGAACTGATCGCGGCCGGAGGTCGCACCGCCTTCGAGATCTAGGCGTCGACGACCTAGCGGACGCCGGGCAGAAAGCGCCAGCGGGTGCGATCCGCGTAGCCGGCGAACGCCGGGTGCGCCAGTGTCAGACGCCGTTCCTCGTCGGCCGCCTTGCGATCGAGGATGACGGCCAGCGCCGCGGTCGGCACGAGCGCCCACGGCGAGCCCGCGATGCTGACGGCCGTTGCCTGCGCGAGGACGCCGGTGTACATGGGGTGGCGCACGACGCGGTAGACACCATCGTCAGCGACCGGCGCCCCCGGCACGGGTCGCGGGAAGACGGAAAACGCGGACCCGAGGCTCCTGCGCGCCGTCATGATCGCCACGATGCCGAACACGCCGACCAGCAGCCCGGCGGCGCGGCGCAGTCCGCGGGCCCGGCGGGGCCGGGGAGCCCATGCGCCGACCACAACGACCGCGACTCCGGCGAGCACCTGCCCGAGGACCCACGCGACGCCGAGCGGCACCTGCGGGGGATCGTCAGTTGCGGCACGTGGACCGGGCGCCGTGGGCTCAGTGGTCACCGCCCCCGCCTCCCGGTGGTGCGAGACCGAGCGGCGGTCCGATCCGGGGGCGAACGCGGGTGGTCGGGACACGGCACGTGCGAATTATGCACGCAACCGGGCAAGCTTGAGCAGACCTTGAGCAACGTAACATCGGGGGTTTACGGACTCGGCTTATCCTCGAGATGCGGCTTATCGACGCGCCGCCTTTGCCGCACGCGACGCGGGCCGGTCTGGCCCGGGGTTGGATTCGGCCATGGACCCGAACACGACCGGCCTGATCTTGGTGGGCTATCAGAGCGATTGCTTTGCACAGGACGGCATCCTGCGCGGGGTGGTCGAAGCGCCGAACCGCGCGGACCGTGTGCAGGGGGAGACGGTGGCGTTCATCGCACGCGCCGCCGACACCGAGATGGCCACCTTGCTGGGCATCGACTCGACCGACCGCGCCGCCTACGAGCGCGGCGACAAGGTCACGATTCTCACTGACTGCACCTCGGCCAGGACACCGGGGGAACCGGACTGCGACTGTCGCAATATCTGCCCCCTGTACGGCGCCGTCGCGCGGTCGTCCGAGATCGCCCGCGACGACGTCGCGGTTGCCGAATAGCGGCCGCCGGCAATGGGCCACGCGCATCTCGAACACGACGGGGGACTCACCACCGATCTCCATGTGGAGGCGACCTGTCAGTTAACTCAAGCTCTCGTTGAGGCTGAGGCACGTATGCGCCGGCGCGTCGAGTTGCTCGCCGAGGTGCTGTTCGAGACCGACGCCGACGGGCGGCTGGTCTTCCTTAACGGCGCGTGGCGCTGCGCGCTGGGCCACGAGCCGGACGCATGCCTCGGACAGCCCCTCGAGGACTTCGTCGTCGACGAGGACTGGGAGACCGTTGCCGGGGCCCTGCGGGCCGAGCGGGTCTCCTCCCCGGAGCTGCGCCCGGTGGTGCGTGTGCGGCGTGCCGACGGCGGTGAATCGTGGATGGAACTGTCGGTCGCCCGGATCCCAAGCGGCGGCGTGGTCGGTGCCCTGCATGACGTCACCGGCCAGCGCCATGCGCAGGACGAACTTGCCAAGCTCTCGCTCGTTGCGAGCTCGACGGACAACCTGGTCGTCATCACGGATCGTCGCGGCTACACCGAATGGGTCAACCCGGCATTCACCAAGAAGACCGGATATACGCTCGAGGACCTGTGCGGGCGAACGCCGGGGTCGGTCCTCCAGGGTCCCGACACGGATCCGGACACGGTCCGGCAGATCGGTCGGTGGCTTCGGGAGGGGCGGTCGTTCGAGGCGGAGCTGCTCAACTACACCCGCGAAAAGGAGCCGTACTGGGTGCAGGTCCAGGTCACGCCGATCCGCGATGAGCTCGGCGAGGTCGAGCGATTCGTCGCCATTCAGTCCGATTCCACCGAATGGCGGCGCACGCAGGCCGAACTCGAGGCCGCACGCGAGCGTGCGGAGGCGGCCAACACGGCAAAGACGCTGTTTCTGGCGACGATCAGCCACGAGATGCGCACACCCCTCAACGCGATCCTCGGCTCGACGGATCTCGCCCTGGACGGCGAGACCGACCCCGTGGTCCTTGGCGATCACCTCCAGCGCATCGGGACGAGCGCGGAGAAACTGCTGCACTTGATCAGCGACGTCCTCGACGTCTCCAACATCGAGGCCGGCCAGATCGACATCGAGCAAGTCCCCGTGCGTCTGGAGGCCTGCGTCCGGGAGGCACTCGCGCCGATCGCCGACCGGGCGCGCGCCAATGGGCTGGACTTCTCGCTGACGTGGGACGCCATGTTGCCCGCCTGGATCGAAGGCGACCCGGCGCGACTGCGCCAGATCGTGACGAACCTCGTCGAGAATGCGGTCAAGTTCACCGACGAAGGGTTCGTGCGTGTCCAGGCCGTCTGCAGCACGACGGCGTCGACCGGGGGACCGGTCCTGGAACTCCGGGTGATCGATTCGGGTCTCGGCATCGCCGAGCAGGACCAGTCGCTGGTCTTCGAGCGCTTCGTTCAAGGCGACAGCTCGACAACGCGTCGCAAGGGCGGCGCGGGGCTCGGACTGAGCATCGTGCGATCGCTCGTTGACGCGCTCGGCGGCTCGGTGAGCGTCCACAGCCGGTCGGGGGCGGGGGCCGAGTTCCGCGTCGTGTTGCCGTTGCGAGCCGTCGACGAGCCCGTGTCCGGGGACCTTCATCGCGCCGACGGGCCACGCGCGACCCCGCTGGCCTCGGTCCCGCACGACACGAGGGTCCTGGTCGCCGAGGATAACGACATCAACTACGCGGTGCTGCAGGCCTACCTGGCCCGCGCCGGCTATGCGGTCCAGCGGGCGCGCAACGGCCTCGAGGCGGTGATCGCCGCGCCGGACGTCGACGTGATCCTGATGGACCTCGAGATGCCGGACATGGACGGCGTGACCGCCACACGCACCATTCGCCGCGCCGAGCGGGCCCGCGGCGCGAGTGCGGTTCCGGTGCTGGCGCTCACCGCGCACGCCCTCCAGGAATATCGCGATCAGGCGATCGCGGCCGGCTGCGACGGGTACCTGTCCAAGCCCGTACGGATGCAGGCGCTGCTCGAGGCGGTCGCCGCGGCCCTCGGCTGACGCGGGTCGAGCGGCAGCGGCGGACACCGGCATCCGGGCGTTGGGGTGCCCTCGGGTCGCATCTGGGCGTGTGAAATGTCGCCCGCAGCGCGAATTTCATGCACCGCGACCAAGATTTTGCCGTCAGGCTGTCGAACACGACTGTCATTCCGCCGATCGGGGGCCGCGATAGCCCCCGGGGCGGTGGCCCGCAACGACAGGACGTCGATATCAGCGCCGACGGCAACCCCGAACTCCGGAGGCCGCTACCGCGAGCAATCGCCGCTCGTGCACGCCTGCGTGCTGGCGCTCATCTGCGCGCTCGCAGGGACCGGAGCGGCATCGGTCGTACTCGGTGGGCCGGCAGCCGGGCCGGTGTCGAATCACGGTCGCGCCTGCGTGCGGGGACTCGTCTGTGCAGCCAGCGTGGCCACGCTAGCCGCGGCGACGACCACGGGCGCCGTGCGGCTGCCACTACCGACAGGGCTCGTGCCGACGCACTTCGCCCCGATCGCCCCGATCGCGCCGATCGTCCCGCCGTCCGTACGGCCGCGGATCTCCCGTGGGGTTTGGGCGAGCTCAGTCTCAGGTGGCAACCCCGGTTTGGATCACCTGGGCCTCGAACGACCGTCAGCGCCGATGCCGGTCGGCCCGTCGCCCGCGCGTGTGCCCGGTCGGCGGACCCCCGTGGCCGCGGGGGGCGGGTCCCACGCGAGCGCAACCTCGACGCGGCGCGGGGATCTGACGGTGCTTGTCTGGGTCAGCTTCTTCGCCGCCGCGCTCGTCGCCGGCGCGGCCGGCATCGTGCACCGGGTTCGCACGCGCCCGAGTGGCACGACGGTGTTTGGGCGCCCGACCAACGAGATCGACCGGTGGCTGGCCAGCGCGGAGCTTGCGGCCACGACGACGCCGCCCCCGGTTGGCACCGGACCACCCGACGCCGCCCCCGGTGACGGGTTCGACCCGACGGGGGCTCCGGACGACGACGAGGACAGGTCGGACCGTCTGGCGCCTGGCCAGATCCCGCGGTGAAATGGCGATTCCGAATGGTCGTGGCCACCCGGCGCATCGTCTAGATTCACCTCACGACGACCATGGGAGCGCGTCCGCGATGCCAAACACCGGTGGGCCAACGCGAATACGCTGGCGGCAGCGCAGCACGGTGGCCGTCGCTGGATGCGCGGCGACGGCGCTCGCACTCGGCGTCGGTCTCGGCAGGTCGTCGGCGGCAGCCGCACCGGTGTGCTCGCCGACCGCGTCGGCACAGTTGGCGGCGTGGTCGCCCGACACGGCGCGGGCGGTCGCCTACGCGCATCATCGGCGCGGCGACATCTCGTTTGAGGTTCGTGCCCACGGCCGTGTGTGGGGATACCGCAGCCACCATGTCGTCGTGACGGCAAGCGTCCTCAAGGCGATGCTCTTGGTCGCGTATCTCGACCTGCCATCCGTCCGCAACCGGGGCTTGGCGCGCGCCGATATCGCACTGCTGACGCCGATGATCCGTCGGTCCGACAACACGGCCGCGACGCTCGTGCGCGGCATCGTCGGCGATCGACGGCTCCTCGCGCTCGCACACCGGGTCGGGATGCGCAACTTCCGCCCCGCGGCGATCTGGGGCCTCTCCCAAACGACCGCCGATGACCAAGCACGGTTCTTCCTGCGCATCGACGCGTACATCGCCCCGCGTCATCGCAGCTACGCGCTTGCGCAACTGGCCTCGATCATCCCCGCCCAGCGATGGGGGATCGGACGGGTGTCCGTGCCCGGATGGACGGTTTACTTCAAAGGTGGATGGGGTTCGGGGACCGGACGCGTCGATCACCAGGTCGCACTGCTGGTTCATGGCTGCAACCGCGTGTCGGTTGCGGTCATGACGATGGGCGACGGCACGCACGCGTACGGCAAGCAGAGCCTGTACGGGGTGTTCGTCCGCCTGCTTGTGCATCTGCCGCGCTATCCGCCCGTGCGGCCCGCCGGCTGACACCGTCCGCCAGGACGTCCTGTCGGCCAGGGCCGAACCCTCCGTATAGGGGGGTTCGACGGTGCACGCCACCTTTACCGTCGATGCATCGCGTGCCATTCGCTCAGGGGCAGAATGACTCGGCCCCGCGGACCAGCACCCGGCGCACGCGACAGGAGCACCAATGAGCCACGGACGGAACATGATGCACCGGATCGCGATCATCTTGACCGCCGTTGCGGCGATGCTGGTGCTCGCGGGCCTCGCCTCCGCTGCGCCCGTGCACGCCTCCGGATGTGCGACCCCGACCGGCCCGAACCGGGTTCGCTGCACCGCGCTGATCATCAACCACGCAATGCAACGCGTCGTGACCGCTCCCCAGGGCTACGGGCCCGTACAACTGCGTGCCGCCTACGGTATCGGCGCACTGGCGCTGACCAACCCGACGACCACCCAAACGGTCGGCATCGTCGATGCATACAACGACCCGAACCTCGCCGGCGACCTCGCCGCCTACCGCAGCCACTACGGTCTGCCGGCGTGCACGACGGCGTCCGGCTGTCTGCGGGTCGTCAGCCAGACCGGCTCCACGCGCCGGCCGATCGGCAGCACGGCGTGGGGCCTCGAGACGTCGCTCGACGCCGAGATGGTGTCCGCGATTTGCCCGCGATGCCACATCGCGGTCGTCGAGGCCTCATCGGCCACATATGCCGATTTGGGGGCGGCCGAAAACGAGGCAGCCAAGCTTGGGGCACACGTCATCACCAACAGCTGGGGCGGCACCGATTCGTCGCGTGATCCCAGCTACGACAGCCAGTACTTCAACCACCCGGGCGTCGCGATCGTCGCGGCGACCGGGGACTCCGGCTTCGCCGCCGGACCGATCTATCCCTCGACCTCACCAGATGTAATCGCGGTGGGCGGCACGACCCTGACGCCTGCGATCGGCACGTCCCGGGGATACAGCGAGGCTGCCTGGAATGGCGGCGGTTCCGGCTGCAGCAGCTTCGAGTCCATGCCGGTATGGCAAGCCGCACTCCCGAACGCCGTGGCCGCGTGCGGTACGCGTCGCGCCGTCGCCGACGTGTCTGCGGACGCGAATCCGGCAACGGGGGTCGCGGTCTACGACACCTACGGCTATCCGGGCTGGTATCCGGGGATGATCGGCGGGACCAGCCTCTCCGCGCCGATCGTTGGCGGGATCTACGCGCTGGCGGGCAACACATCTGTTGCCGCAAGCGCAGGAGCACGCGACCTCTACGCCCACGCCAGCTACACGCCGCCGAACCTTTTCGATGTCCTTAGCGGCAGCAACGGCACCTGCTCTGCCATCCTGGCCTGCACCGCGACCGCCGGCTGGGACGGGCCGACCGGCCTCGGTTCGCCGGACGGGATCGCCGGGTTCTAGCCGCGCCGGTCTGTCGGTCGGGGTTCCGGCGGTGACGGATGCCGCCGGTCGACACCGACGGGGACGCGAGTGGTCACAATAGGTGTCCATCGGTTGCCGCGTCTGCGGCCGAACCGATCACGTCGTTGCGGAGGTGGTGTTGCCCGGACGGGCCCCGTATCGCCGATTGGCGCTGGTCGCGGTGGCGCTGGTCGCCGCCGCTGCGCTGGTGGTCGTGCCGGTGCTCGTGCGCGCCGGGCGATCGGCCCCGACGACGTGCTTGGGCCCGTCGGACGCCGGGACCGTGTCGATCGGTCAGGGGATCGACGCGGGGGTGATCGCCCTCACCGTCCGGCCGTCCGCGGCCGCGACGACGTCCGCCAGTGTCCGGATCGCGAATGGGCCGGCATCCTCCGTGTCGCGCCGGACGCTGTGGATCTCGGGCCCAGGGGTGCCGGCGACCGCGCTCGAGCGCCGCGGCTCCGGCTGTTGGGCCGGGAACGTCCCCACAGCAGTGCTGACCAACGCAGACGTAGGCGTGTCACCGATCGCCGGTGCGCCGGTACTCGGGCATTTTGCGCTGCCGGCGCAACCGCAATCGGCCGCTGCATTGTTGGCGCGCGCGCGTCAGCGCACCCTTGGCCTTGCCGGCGTGCGTGAACTGACGCTCGGGCGGCGGTCACTGACCGTGCCGGCGCAAGCGGTCGTCACGGTCTATTCCGGGT
>JADGPF010000030.1 GCA_017882585.1 Thermoleophilia bacterium | reverse complement strand
TGCTCGCGACCGCCTGCTGGATCATCGTGTAGGCATCGGCGGAGTTCGAACACGCCACCACCTTCAGGCCCGCGACATGGGCGAACAATGCCTCGGGCGATTCGCTGTGGTGCTCGACCGCACCGATCCCGCCACCGAACGGAATGCGGATGACGATCGGCATCGGCACCCGGCCCTGCGACCGGTAGTGCAGCTTGGCGAGCTGGCTAACGATCTGGTCGTAGGCGGGGAAAACGAACCCGTCGAACTGGATTTCACAGATCGGTCGGTAACCGCGCATCGCTAGTCCGATAGCGGTGCCGATGATGCCCGATTCGGCGAGTGGCGTATCCATCACGCGGTCTTCGCCGAAATCTTTCTGGAGGCCGTCAGTTACCCGGAAGACGCCGCCGAGCTTGCCGACGTCTTCGCCCATGATGATGACTTTGGGGTCGGATTCGAGTGTCTTGCGCAGACCCATGTTGAGTGCGCGTGAGATCGGGGTGGGGGCCATCAGTGGCTGCCCTTGCTAACCGGCTCGTAGCCGGCGAGGTAGTTGTCGAACGACGCACGCTCTTCATCGACGAGCGGTGATCCGCCGGCATAGACCTGGTGAAAGATGTCGAGCGGCTTGGGTTCTGGCATCGACAAGCAGGCTGCGCGCACGCGGGCTGCGAGCGCGGTTGCCTCGACTTCGATGGCGTCGTAGAACGTGGCGTCGGCAAGCCCGTTGCGCGAGAGGTAGGCCTTCACGCGCTCGATCGGGTCACGCAGCTTCCAGTTCTCCAGTTCGCTCGCGAGGCGGTAGCGGGTGGGGTCGTCGGACGTCGTGTGCGCACCCATGCGGTATGTGAAGGCCTCGATGAGGAAAGGTCCCTGGCCGTCGCGCGCGTACTGCATGGCCTTGCGGGTGACGGCAAGGCAGGCGAGCACGTCGTTGCCGTCGATGCGCACGCCGGGAAACCCGAACCCGTGCGCACGACGGAACAGCGGGATGCGTGACTGCCGTTCCTCCGGCACCGAGATTGCCCACTGGTTGTTCTGGAGAAAGAAGACGATCGGCGCGTTGTATGAGGCCGCGAAGATGAACGCTTCGTTGACATCGCCCTCACTCGAGGCGCCGTCGCCGAAGTAGGCGATAACCGCGTTCTCGGAGCCGTCGCGCTGCATGCCCATCGCGTAGCCGGTGGCGTGCAAGGTCTGTGCGCCGATCACGATCGTGTAGAGCGCGAAGTTGTGCTCCTTCGGATCCCATCCGCCGAAGTTGACCCCGCGAAACAGCTCGAGCAGGCTCTCCGGCTCGACGCCACGACACCAGGCGACGCCGTGTTCGCGATAGGTCGGGAAGGCCATGTCATCGGGCAGCAACGCCCGGCCCGATCCGATCTGCGCCGCCTCCTGCCCGAGCAGCGAGGCCCAGATACCGAGCTCGCCCTGGCGTTGCAGGGCGGTGGCCTCGGTGTCGAATCGGCGTACGAGGGCGAGGTCGCGGTAGAGGCTGCGGAACTCGTCGTCGCTGATCTCGAGCGGGTAGTCCGGATGCTCAAGACGAAGGCCCTCAGGGGTCAGCAATTGCACGAGATCGCCGTCGCCGGGACGCACCTGTTGTTCTGGAGCCGTCATGGGCTGCCACTCCTCCTGCTCGCCTACACGGGGATCCCTCGTGATCGGGCGCCGGCGCCTGGTTCAGCCGGTAGGCGTCATCCGCGTCGGGTACCTGGGCAATCGTCGCAGATCGAAGGCCTCTCGCGTCAGCGCTCACTCTGCGGATGTGGGTGCGGATGTGGCTGCGGATGCGGCGGGGGGCACGGCTTCGGGGTCGGGTGGGCGACCGGCGGCTTGTGACACGTTGGCGGCTTGGGCGTGGGGGATGGCTTCGGAGTGGGCTTGTGGCACGGCGGCGGTGTCGGCTTGGGGGTGGGCTTGTGGCACGGCGGCTTGGGCTTGGGCGTCGGCTTGGGGGTTGGCTTGGGCGTTGGGTAGGTCGGGACCGTGATCGGCGGCGGCGGCGCCGGGACAGGCACGACCGTGATGGGTGGCGTCGGCACAACGACCACCACCGTCGCCGGCGGCGTCGGGAGCTGGGTCGGAGTGATCACCCCAGGTGGCTTCGGTACAGATACCGGGAAGTCGACGACGACTGTCACCGGGTTGTGGAGCGCCGGCGGCCCGGAGGCTGATGAGCCCGGCGCGGCCGGTGAAGTGACCGTCGCCGACCGGCTGGCTGGCGGCGGCCCGGCTGCCGTTGGCGCCGGGTTTCCGGCCGGTGCCGTTGTTCCCGCCGGTGTCGGGGCGACCGAGGGCGTGATCGTCGTGCCGGGCGAGCCCGTCGCGCCAGGCTGCGGGACCACGATGACTGAGCCGCTCGGTGGCTGGACAGCACCGACGACGAAGGGGCCCGCCGCCGACTGGTGCGCAGGGGGCGACACCACCGCGTGCGAGCCGATGACGACGACGCCGACGGTTGCTGCCGTCGTGATTGCGACGAGCGAAACCGCAGCGACCACGGTCTTTGCCGAGGTGGCGGCCAGCGCCCCGGGCAGATGCAACGCAGCCGGGACCTTCACGGGTGCGACACCTCCCTGCCTAAGCTCGGCTGGGCCTTTCGGCACGACCAATATCCGGTGACTACTCTATACGGACGGTACCCACTAAGTCACTCAGCGTTGTAACTATGGCCGAACGGCCTAGTGGCCGGTCTTCGTATCGACACAAATACGCTGAACCGAAGCGAGGACGGCTCTGAGCTTAGACAGCCTCACGACCGACAGATACCGCCAACTCGGGGCATCTTGCCCTAGTCCGCAAGCGTGGCGGCGACCGTCAAGAACAGATCGTTCGCCTCGGGCTCGCCGATCGTCACCCGCAACCCCTCGCCCGCGAAGGGGCGCACCACCACACCGGCCGCCTCGCAAGCGGCCGCCGCACTCTCGGTCTGCGCGCCGGTGGCCAGCCAGATGAAGTTGGCTTGGCTCTCGGGCGGCTGCCAGCCGGCGGCCCTCAACGCCTCAGTCACCCGCGCCCGCTCGCCCACGGTGGCCTCGACCCGCGCGAGCAACTCGGCCTCGGCCGCCGGCCGAAGCGAGGCCACCGCGGCCGCCTGCGCGATGCCGCTCACCGAGAACGGCACGTTCGTCATGCGGATCGCCGCGGCCGTCGGCGCGTTGGCGACCGCGTAACCCACCCGCAATCCGGCCAGGCCATATGCCTTGGAAAAGGTCCGCAGCACGGCGACATTGGGGCGAGAGCGGTAGAGCTCGACGGCGTCGGGCACCTGCGGGTCGCGATTGAAC
>JADGPF010000029.1 GCA_017882585.1 Thermoleophilia bacterium | reverse complement strand
GCCCATGACCTCGCCGGTCGCGCGCATCTCAGGCCCCAACAGGGGGTCCGACCCGGTGAACCGGGAAAACGGCAGCACCGCCTCCTTGACCGCGACGTACTTGGGCTCGCGCACGCTCGGCAGATCCAGATCTGCGATCGACTCACCGAGCATGATCCGTAGCGCATGGCGCACGAGCGGAACGCCGGTGGCCTTCGCGACGAACGGGATCGTGCGCGATGCGCGTGGGTTGGCTTCGATCACGTAGGCCTTGCCGCCGACGAGCGCGTACTGGACGTTGATCAGTCCCACGACGCCGAGCGCGGTCGCAATGGCCGCCGTCTGGAGCTCAAGCTCGGCGATGACTCCCGGGTCAATCTGCTGCGGTGGCAGGACGCAGGCCGAGTCGCCCGAGTGGATGCCGGCCGCCTCGACATGCTCCATGACCGCCGCGATCCAGCAGTTCGTGCCGTCGCAAAGCGCATCGACGTCGAATTCCAGCGCACCCTCGAGGAAGCGGTCGACGAGGATGACGCCGTCCGGCCGCTCCCGGCGCAGGTAGGCCCTGACTTCCGCGGACGAGGTGCAGATGGCCATGGCACGGCCACCGAGCACGTACGAGGGTCGGACGAGCACCGGGTATCCGATCTCCTGGGCCGCGGCTTCGACGTCGTCTGGGCTCCGCGCGATGCACCACGGCGGCGCGCTGAGCCCGAGGCGTGTCAACAGATCACCGAAGCGGCCACGATCCTCTGCGAGGTCGATGGCCTCCGGCGATGTCCCGAGGATTGGCACGCCGCAGTCGGCCAGGGCCTGGGCGAGGCGCAACGGCGTCTGGCCCCCCAGTTGCGTGATGACTCCCAGCGGCTGCTCGATCGCACAAATGTCCAGCACGCTGTCGATGGTGACCGGCTCCATGTACAGCCGATCGCTGACCCCGTGGTCGGTACTGACCGTCTCGGGATTGCAGTTGACCATGACCGCCGAGTAGCCGAGCTCGCGGGCACCCGTGACCGCATGTACGCAGCAGTAGTCGAACTCGACTCCCTGGCCGATCCGATTGGGTCCAGACCCGAGGACGATGATGCTCTGGGGCCCGCTCACGCGGGATTCGGTGTCCGTGTCGAAGGCCGAGTAGTAGTACGGGGTCTGAGCGGCGAACTCGGCCGCGCAGGTATCGACGGCGTGGTAGGTCGGCGTGACCCCGAGCGCGCGCCGGCGGATACCGACCTCGAGCTCGGTACTCGCCGTCGTTGCGGCAATCATCCGGTCGGTCGCCCCGGCCCGACGCGCCGCGCGCAGCGCGTCCGCGTCGAGGGCGGCAAGATCGCCGCCGAGCTCACGCTCGGCGGCGGCGAGCTGGACCAGCTGATCGCAAAACCAGGGGTGGATTTGTGATGCGCGCGCGAGCTCGTCGGCGCTGGCGCCGCCACGCGCCGCCCAGAGCATCACGTCAAAGCGGTCCCACGTGGCCCTCGCGATCTGGCGCAGCGAAAGGGCTGGGGTCGCCGGGATGGCCGGCTTGATGTCCAGCTCACGCGCGGACATTGCCTTGCCAAACGCCTCGCCGAAGGTGCGTCCGAGCGCCAGCACCTCGCCCACGCTCTTCATGTGCGTCGTCAGCTCGTCGGACGCCCCGGGGACCTTCTCGAAGGCGAAGCGCGGGATCTTGACCGCGACGTAGTCCAGCGTCGGCTCGAAGCTCGCCGGCGTGACCTGAGTGATGTCGTTGGGCAGCTCGTCGAGGGTGTACCCGATCGCGAGGCGCGCGGCGATCTTGGCAATCGGGAACCCCGTGGCCTTGGAGGCGAGCGCCGACGACCGCGATACGCGCGGGTTCATCTCGATGACCAGGACTTGGCCGGTCTCACGATTGAGGGCGAATTGCACGTTCGAGCCCCCGGTCTCGACCCCGACCGCGCGAATCACCGTCAGGGCGGCGTCTCGAAGCGCTTGCAACTCCGGGTCCGTCAGGGTCATCGCCGGCGCCACCGTCACCGAATCGCCGGTGTGGACACCCATCGGGTCGAGGTTCTCGATCGAGCAAATGATCACGGCGTTGTCGTTGCGGTCGCGCATGACCTCGAGCTCGAATTCCCCCCATCCAAGGACCGATTGTTCGAGCAGTACCTGTCCGATCGGGCTGGCGTCGAGGGCGCGCTGGAGCCGATCCCGCAGCTCCGGCGCGGAGTGGGCCACACCACCACCCTCGCCCCCGAGCGTGAATCCTGGGCGCAAGATGACCGGGAAGCCGATCTCATCTGCGGCGGCCACCCCGGCATCGATGTCGGTGACGATGACGCTGGCCGCCATCTCGAGCCCGACCGACGCCATCGTCGTGCGGAAGGCCTCACGATCCTCGGCCCGATGGATCGCGTCAGCCGTCGCGCCAATCAGCTCGACCCCCTCGCGGGCAAGGACACCGGAATAGTGCAGCTCCATCGCGAGGTTCAGCGCGGTTTGGCCGCCCAGCGTCGGCAGCAGCGCGTCGGGCCGCTCGCGCATGATCACGCGCTCGATGGCGGTCACGTCGAGCGGCTCGACGTAGGTCCGGTCGGCGACCGACGGGTCGGTCATGATCGTCGCCGGGTTCGAGTTGACCAGCACCACGCGATACCCCTCCTCGCGGAGCGCACGGCACGCCTGGGTTCCCGAGTAGTCGAACTCGCCGGCCTGGCCAATCACGATCGGCCCGCTACCCAGCACAAGAATGGTCGAGATGTCGTCGCGGCGGGGCACTATTTGGCGAGGGCCTCCACGAAGAGGTCGAACAGGTAGCGGGCATCGTGCGGCCCGGGGCTCGCCTCGGGGTGATACTGCACCGAGAAGGCATGCAGGTCGGGGATGGCCATCCCCTCGACGGAACCGTCAAATAGGCTCGTGTGGGTGATCTCGACGCCGGCAGGCAGCGTGTCGGCGATCACCGCATACCCATGGTTTTGCACCGTGACCTCGACACGATCGTCGACCGCACGTCGCACGGGGTGGTTCGCACCGCGGTGGCCGAACGGCAGCTTCTCGGTGCGCAGACCGACGGCGTGGGCCAGCATCTGGTGACCGAGACAGATCCCGAACACCGGGATGTCGCCCAAGATGTCGCGAACCGTCGCGATCACCGGCGTGACGGCCGCAGGATCACCGGGCCCATTGGATAAGAACACGGCGTCCGGGCCGAGCTCCCGGATCTGCTGTGCGCTGACGCCGGACGGCACGAGCTCAAGCTGGCAGCCTGCCTGGACCAGTCCGTCGGTGATCGATCGCTTGATTCCGCAGTCGATCGCCACGACCCGCGGGCCGTGCGTACCGAGTCGGCGTTCCGGACCGGCGACCTCCGGGGTGAGGTCCCGTCCGTCCAGCGGCGGATGCTCGAGCACCCGCGCCTGCAGCTCCTCCGGTACGATCTCGGTGCTCACCCCGCCCCGCATAGCGCCGCGGTCACGCAAATGGCGGACGAGCCGTCGCGTGTCGACCTCGGCCAATGCGACGACGCCATGTGCGGTCAGCCAATCGCACCATCCGACCGGCCCGGCGGCGCCGGCCATGTTCCCGGCACGGGCCATCAGCACCGCCGGCGGCCAGGGGCGGTCGCTTTCAAGTGCGCGCGGCCCAGTCCCGTAGTTGCCGATCATCGGCGCCGCGAAGGTCAGGATCTGACCGTGGTAGGAGGGGTCGGTCACCGCCTCCTGGTATCCGGTCATGCCCGTCGTGAACACCATCTCGCCGAGTGCCGTGCCGGGCGCGCCGACCGATCGGCCCGCGAGCACGAGCCCGTCTTCGGTCACGATCCATGCCGGGGTGAGGCCCACTAGCGCACCAATCTGCTGATCGCCTTGAACTCATCCGAACCGGCCTGCTCGAGCATCTCGAATAGGACCGCCTCGGTACTCGAGAGGATCGCGCCGGCGGCCACGCACTTGTCGATGCCGATCTGACGATTCGCCGGTGTACGCGCGCTCACCGCGTCGGCAGCAAGCACGACCTCGTGCCCGGAGGCCAGCAGGTCGTGGACGCTCTGGTTGACACACACATGGGCCTCGATGCCACAGACCACCCACCGCCGTAGCCCCGATGCGGTGATCACGGCGTCGAGTTCCGGGACGCCGACGACCGAGAACCGCAGCTTCTCGACGACCGGGGTGCCCACCGGCAAGGCCTCGGCGAGTTCGGCGACGGTATGCCCAAGCCCCTTCGGGTACTGCTCGCTGACGACCGTCGGCGCGCCGAGGATCATGAAGCCCTCGATCAGGATGCGGCAATTGCGCACGGCCTGGTCGAAGCCGTCGATGACCGGTCGGAACGCCTCCTGCACGTCGACGACCAACAGCGCGGTCTGGTTGGCCCGAAGCAGCGACGGATGCCGCGTGTCTAGCGCTGCCATGCGAGTTGTCCCCCGGCGATCGTCAGCTGCACGCGGCCGGTCAGTCGGGCACCGAGGAACGCCGAGTTGCGGGACTTGCTCTGGAAGCCGTCGGTGCCCACGACCCATGTCGCCCCGAGATCGAGCACGGTCAGGTTCGCCGGCGCGCCGTCGGCGAGCGTCGGCACCGGAAGGTCGAGCACCCGTGCCGCATCGGCGCTCATCCGCTCAACGAGGACCTCGAGCGGCAGCTTGCCCGGGACGACCAGGTAGGTGTAGAGCGACGCGAATGCGGTCTCGAGTCCGGTGACGCCGAAGGGCGCCTCCTCAAATGGAAGCTCCTTCTCGCTCGCACCGTGCGGCGCGTGATCGGTTGCGATGCAGTCGAGGGTGCCGTCGACGAGTGCCGCCAGCAGCGCGTCGCGGTCGTTTGCGCCGCGCAGCGGCGGATTCATCTTGCGGGTCGCCGGGTCGAGGTCCTCGCAATCCTCGTCGATCAGCAGCAGGTGGTGCGGGGTCACCTCGGCCGTGACGTGGACCCCCCGGGCCTTGCCGAGGCGGACCTCCTCGACGGTCTCGAGCGCTGAGACATGGCAGATGTGGATGCGTGCGCCCTCGTAGCTCGCAAGGGCAATGTCGCGGGCGACGGCGACGCTCTCCGAGACCGCGGGAATGCCACCAACCCCAAGACGCGCCGACACGGCCCCTTCGTGCATCGCGCCGCCCGCGGAGAGATCCATGTCCTCTTCGTGGAGGGTGAGCGGCAGATGCGCGAGGTGCTGGTACTGCAGCGCTCTGCGAAACACGGCGGCGTTGCTGACCGGGTGGCCGTCGTCGGACAGCGCAACCGCCCCAAGCTCGGCCAGTTCGGCGGCCTCGGTGAGCTCTGAGCCCCTCTGCCCCTTGGTGATCGCGCAGATGAACCCCACGCCGATCACTGCCTCATCGGCGGCAAGTTCGCGCAGGCGCACGAGATCCTGAGCGTCGTCGACCGGGGGATCGGTGTTGGGCATCGCGGCGATGGCGACGTAGCCGCCGGCTGCGGCCGCACGGGAGCCAGAGCCGATGTCTTCGGTGTCTTCGCGTCCCGGTGTGCGCAGGTGCACGTGCGGATCAACGAACCCGGGCACCACCACCAGGCCATCGCCGTCGATCTCGTGAAGCCCCGTCGGGTCGCCGCCGATCCGCCCGTCACGGACGACGAGGTCGCCGGTCGTATCGATGTCGGCGGCCGGATCGAGCAGGCGCGCGTTCCGGACGACCACGGAGGCCGTGGGCCCGGGGCGTTGGACGAGCACGCTCTCCCGGTTCACGCGGCCACCATGTGGCTGACCACATCGGCGCTGCGCACCGCCTGCGGGTCGCTGAGCAGGTCGTAGAGCACCGCCATGCGTACTACCATTCCGCCCTCGACCTGCGCCGTCACCAACGCGGTGGGGTCATCTGCAAGTTGATCGGTGATCTCGACGCCGCGGTTCATCGGGCCGGCGTGCATGACGCGTTGCCCTTCGCGCAGGCGGTGATGCCCAATGCCGTACTGGGTCGCGTACTCGCGTAGCGACGGGACGAACCCGCCCTCGCCCATCCGCTCATGCTGCATACGCAAGGCGTAGACGACATCCGCATCGGCGATGTCGGCGATGTCATAGGAGGTGTGGACCCCGAGCCCTTCCGCGGAGCCGCGCGGCAGCAGCGTTGGCGGAGCGATGAAGCTCACCTCGGCGCCCATCGTCTGGAGTGCGATGGCCCCGGAGCGCGCGACGCGCGAGTGCAGCACATCACCGACGAACGCGACGTGCAGCCCTTCGAGCCGTCCCATCGTCTTGCGCAGCGTGTAGAGGTCGAGCAGTGCTTGGGTCGGGTGCTCGTGCTTGCCGTCCCCGGCGTTGACCACGGCGGCATCGGTATAGCGCGCCGCGGCCGCAACGGCACCCGCGGCTGCGTGTCGGATCACCAGGACGTCCGGTTTGTACGCAGCCAGGGTGAGTATCGTGTCCTTGAGGGTCTCCCCCTTCTCGACCGACGACCCGGATGCCTTGACGTTGATGACATCGGCGGACAAGCGCTTGCCGGCGAGCTCGAAGCTCGTCGCGGTCCGGGTCGACGATTCGAAAAAGAGATTGATGATGGTCCGTCCTCGCAGGGTGGGGACCTTCTTGATATCCCGGCTCATGACCTCGGCGAAACGCTCGCCCAAGTCCAACAACCGGGTGATGTCATCGCGTGAGAGGTCGCCGATCCCGATGAGTGATCGTCGCGCGCTCATGAACGCTCCTTGGTGAACAAGAGAATTTCGTCGACGCCGTCGGTTTCTGTCAGGCGCACCCGGACGCGGTCCGCGGCCGACGTCGGCAGGTTCCGTCCGACGAAATCCGGGCGGATCGGGAGCTCTCGATGGCCGCGGTCGACCAAGACGGCGAGCTGCACCCGCGGTGGGCGGCCGTAGTCGAAGATTGCGTCGATTGCGGCACGGATCGTCCGGCCTGTGTAGAGCACGTCATCGACGAGCACGACCGTCCGATCCGAGAGCGGGAACGGAAGGTGGGTCTCACCGACGACCGGCATCGTGCCGGCGGCTACGTCATCGCGATAGAGGGCGATATCGACACTGCCGAGGTCCGGCCGGACGCCCGAGTACTCGGCGATGAGCGCGGCTAGACGTGTCGCCAGCGGGACGCCCCGGGTGCGGATCCCGACCAGCGCGACGCGGCTCGGGTCTGCGTGACGCTCGAGAATCTCGTGGGCAATGCGGGCGACGGTCCGACGTACCTGGTCTTGGTCGACCAAGCGCGTAACCGTGTCGCCGGTCACAGTGCCCGAAACAGTGGTGTCTGGGCGCAGGTCTCGTGCATGTGCCGCTCCTTTCCGGCCTCTCAGGGCCGGGCTTAAAGGTCGGGTTCTGCGGTGACTGTACCAGGGCCGGCGGCTGCCGGTGGAGCATCGTCAGCGGGCCGCCGGGTGGCTCCTCCGGGATGGAACATTGGCGCGCCACGCTCGGCGAACGGGATTTCGATCTGATCGAAGTCCCTGGGTACGAGGGTTTCCGGGAAGAGCGCCGCGGCCTCCTTACGGACTTCGCGTGGGATGAAGCGGCTCGATAAGTGCGTGAGCGCAAGCAGCTGCACTCCGGCCTGGCGCGCGATCTCGGCGGCCTCACGGGCGGTCGAGTGCCGGGTCTCCCGCGCCCGCCCGCGGTCGTTGTCAAGGAACGTCGCTTCATGGACGAGGAGGTCGGCACCCGATGCGATCTCAGCGGTGGTGTCGCACGGCTCAGTGTCGCCAGTGATAACCACCCTGCGCCCGGGGCGCGGTGCGCCAAGGACGTGGTCCGGGAGTACCTCGACGTCCCCGATCCTGATCGACTCCCCGCGCTGGAGCGTGCCGAAGAGCGGGCCGGCCGGGACGCCGAGCGCCCGGGCGGCAGCGACGTCGAACATTCCCGGTCGGGTGTCCTCGATCAGCGCGTAGCCAAAGGAGCGAACGGAATGGCGCGTCGGGTACGCCTCCCAGCGCCCACCCTCGAGTATCAGCACGGGTCCCGGTTCCGCCTCGTATACGTCGAGCCGAAACGGCAATCGTCCGATCACGCTCTGCAGCGCCGTCAAAAGCGCGGTTAGTCCCGGCGGACCGATCAGTGGAAGCGGCTCACTGCGTCCGCGCAGCGCGTAGGTCTTCAAGAGTCCGGGCAGGCCGAGGTAGTGGTCGCCGTGCAGGTGCGTCAGCAGGATTGCGTCAAGGTCCAGCAGACCCAGGCCCGAGCGCAGGAATTGGCGCTGGGTGCCCTCGCCACAGTCGATGAGCACGCGGGACCCGCCACGGACCACAAGCGTCGCCGAGGTACCGCGGGATGTGGTTGGGACCGATGCCGCGGTCCCGAGGAAGGTCACCCAGAGATCCATCGCGGGCGATCCTAGTCGTTTTGTCTCGGGGTCCCGGCGGCGTCGTCAAGCGGGATGATCGTGGCCCGTAGCGCGAACCCGGGCCCCACGATGAGTTCCGCCATTGTGTGAACGGCCTGCCGGCGACGGTCGGTGGGGCTCCCTGGATTCAGGATCAAGAACCCGTCGGCACCTTGCTCGATCAGCGGAACGTGACTGTGTCCGAAGATGACGACGCCCGCGGCAGGGAACTGCCGCCGCAGCCTGCTCAAGCGTCCTGCGGCAGCTCCGGCGTCGTGAACGACCGCGATGCGTGTGCCGCCGACTTCGAACTCTGTCTCACGCGGAAGCTGTGCGCGCACGTCGGCGTCGTCGACGTTGCCGTGGACGGCGATCACCGGAGGACCGACGTCCCGTATCGATCCAAGCGTATGAAGGTCGCAGAGGTCGCCGGCGTGAACGATGAGGTCGGCGCTTGCCAGGCATTGATCACACAGTGGCGGCAGGGCCGGCCCCCGCTGTGGGAAGTGGGTATCGGAGATGACCGCGATTCGCATCGGTCCATTGTGCCTTGGGGTTTGTGCACGCGCCTCTCACGATTCCCGGGCGCGCGCGGTCACACTCGAGCCGGCGCCCCTCGCGCAATGGGAAACGTCGCTACTATGCGTCGGCTCGCGCGCGTAGCTCAGTGGATAGAGCGTTGGCCTCCGGAGCCAAAGGTCGCAGGTTCGAATCCTGCCGCGCGTGCTCGCGAGACCCCTCTAGTGGTGTTGGGTCTCGAGGCTGTCTCCCGAGTCGGAAGGTGCCTTGCCGCCGTCTTGAGTGCACACAAAGTGCACACCATTCTC
The DNA here is from genome assembly GCA_017882585.1 of Thermoleophilia bacterium. Classification (GTDB taxonomy): domain Bacteria; phylum Actinomycetota; class Thermoleophilia; order Miltoncostaeales; family Miltoncostaeaceae; genus CAITWD01. The sequence continues at coordinate 1,625 of JADGPF010000029.1, read as the reverse complement.
GGCAATGGTCCGGCGAGTGGCCCGGATGGCGTCGGCCAGCGGTACCGGCGTCGTGCTCCGCGCGCGGTCGAACTCCCGCGCGTACCGCTTGACGATCATTTCGAGCGAGTTGCCGACCATCGCCGCAACCAGCACCGGCGAGGTGCCGGCGTGCACCTGTAGCGAGACGTAGGTGCGCCGTCCGTCGTATGGCGTCGCCCACCCCACTCCCGCGCGCTTGGCAGCCGGGTCGAAATCGCGCCGGCGCCAGTTGCCGAGGCGCATCGGCGTCCCGGTGCTCGACGGGCAGACGAACGCCTCCGGCGCCGGGTCGGTCAGCGCGTGCAAGGTCATCAGATCTGCTGCCAGCGGTGCGACGACTTCGACGTCGCGGCCCCGACCGGTCTTAGTGGTCGGTCGCAGCCCGCCGCGGTCGGTGTAGGTGCGGTCGATCTTGAGCGTCGCGCTCACGTGCGACAGACCAAGGACGTCCGACCAGCGGAGCGCCAACGCCTCCTCTGTGCGCAGGCCGGCCGCGTAAAGCAGGCCCCACAGCGCCCAATCGCGGGGCGTCGGAAGTTCTGCCCGGATCCGCTCGGCCTGCTCGGCGGAGAGCGCCTGGCGCGGCTCCGCATGGATCGGCACCCGCTCGACAACCAGGAGAGGGTTGGCGGGCAGCTTGCGGCGCGTGACCGCTGCCCCGAGCGCCGCCGAGAGCGTGCGCATCACGTTTGAGACCAGCACCGGACTCGCGCCGGAGTCAATCATCCAATCCCGCCACTCATAGAGGCGGTCCGTGCCGAGCTCGGACAGGCGCACTTCCCCGATGCACGGCGCTACCCACTTGTCGACGTGCGAGGCGCGGTTGCTGACGGTCGTTGGCGACCATTCGGCGCGCCCCGACGCGAACCACGTCTCGAGCCATGCGCGCAGCGTTTCCCGCGACGCGTCAGCCGGCGCGTGCACGCCGAGTCGTCGAGCCTTCACACGGTCGGCCTCGAACACCTGCGCCTCGCGCTTAGTCGCAAACATGCGCGATTGCATGCGCGACTCGCGGCCGGATTCGCGCCATCTGACCAGCCACGACACGCTGCCGGACTTGTTGGTGCGTTTTTGGATGCTCATCGGAAGCCCTCGATCACCGCTTCGACGTCTTCTAGCTCGAGTGCGGAGGCGATATTCGCTTGCTCGGCTCTCGGTACGAGATCCCAGCTTCGACGCTATGGAACGCGTGCACGGAGCATCGGGCCTTCCAGACGAGGTCTCTTTGGGCGATCTGCAGGGCCCTGCACCTGGGCGCGCTCATGAATCCTCCCTGGTGACTGACCGCATCGAGGTAGCTCCGGCCGCGGTCGCAACGGGGCACATCCCTTCGCACGTGCCAGCGCCGAACACGTCGATGCAGATGGCGCCGGCATCATTACTTGTGCCACGGGCTGAGCAAGATGATGAACACGGTCAGGTACCCCGCGACGACCAGGATGGACATCGCCACAAAGAACCAGAAGCGCCAGTCTCTCAGCCAGGAGCGCCAGTCTTCGAACAGATTCACGCTCATAGTGTGCCGCGTCCTACACGGAACGATCGAGGGGTACGCGATCACGCCGCCCTGGCCCGGGCTGCCAAGCGCGTCGAGACTTTCCTGC
>JADGPF010000028.1 GCA_017882585.1 Thermoleophilia bacterium | reverse complement strand
CGTGGGCAGCGCCGTGGTCAAGCAACTCCACGCGGATGGCCGTCGCGTGGTCGCGACGGCGCATCACATGGTGAACGCGGCGCTCGCCGACGTCTATGGCGTCGAGGTGCGCTGGGTGGACTTGACCAAACCGGCTCAGGTCAATGGGCTCCTTGCCGGGGTATCCCCTTCGACCATCGTTCATTTGGCCGCGATCATTCCGCCGCAGTGCTACGCCCACCGCGCGCTGGCCCGTGCGGTCAACATCGACGCCACCGCGGTGCTCGTGCGTGCCGCGGCGGCACAGCGATCGCCGCCCCGTTTCGTGCACGCGTCCAGCGCCTCCGTGTACGGTGCCCGGAACCCGCACCGGTTTAGCGACGTGCTGACCGCGGACACTCCGATCGCCCCGTCGGATCTCTACGGCGGTCACAAGGCCGAGGCCGAAAAGATCGTGCGGTCATCGGATTTGGAGTGGTCGGTACTTCGACTCGGTGGCGTGCTCCCTGTCGAGCTCCAGCGGGCGGGTCTTGACCTCGACTCCTTCTACTTCGACGCGCTGCTGCCCGTCGACGGCCGCATCCACACCGTCGGCGTCCGTGACGTCGCGCGGGCGTTCTGCGCGGCGACGACCACCGACGCGGTGCGGGAGGTGTTCATGATCGCCGGCGACGACTCCCACAAGCGGCTGCAGGGGGAGGTGGCGCAGGCGGTCGCCGCGGCTGCCGGACTCGCCGGCGGTCTACCCCCAGGGCGTCCGGGCAACCCGGACAGCGACCGCGACTGGTTTCCCGCCGACTGGATGGACACCACCCGCTCGCAACAGGTGCTGTCGTTTCAGCACCACACATTCCCCGACTTTCTCGCGGAGACCCGCGCCAAATCGGGCGTCATGCGTTATCCGTTGCGGGCGATGGCGCCGTTCGTGCGCGAGTTCTTCCGGCGCCGATCGCCGTACTACGGGGCACCCGGTCGCTACGCTGACCCGTGGGGTGCGATCCGGGCCAAGTGGGGCGCGCCCGAACCGGACGCTTCGGCGCGGTGAGCAAGATACCGGCACCGCCGGTCGTATCGAAAATTCGCAGTTGGCGGTGTATTTGGCCGATGCGGCCCCGACGGGGCACGCGTTGATCGACCGGCGACTGTATCCGCCCAAGGCCTGGTGTGAAGACCCGGCGCGCTGTCAGGCCGCCGGTGTTCCCGACGGGGTCGAGTTCGCTACCAAACCGGCGTTGGCCGCGCAGATGATCACCGTCGTCGTCGCCGTCGTCGCCGCCGATGAGGTCTATGGCGCCGATCCCGGGCTGCGCCACTGCCTGCATGAGATGGGTGTGGGCTCGACCGGATAGAGGCGATACGTGCCGCGGAACCCTTTCAGTTCGACGTTGCGGGCCGTTTCGAAAGCCACGTCATTCGCCGATCGCGTCGCGCACCGACTCGGTGACCAGGATTTCGCCGCCCTTGGCCTCAGCCGCCACCCGGGCGCCATCGCGACATTGCGTCCGAACAGGTCGTCGCCGCGCCGCACCGACTTGCCCATCTGGATGCCGATCCGCACACGAATCTTCTTGTCCCACATCCGCTTCGCGTCATCATCGAGCGCGCGCTGTACGGCCATGGCGCACTGCACGGCCTCCTCCGGGTGCGCGAAGGCCACCATCAAGCCGTCGCCCTGGCTCTTGACCACGTGACCGGAATGGTCGCTGACCAGCTTACGAATGAGCTTGTCTGCCGGTCGATCAGCTTCACCCAGGCCCGGTCTCCAATGCGCCCATGTTCCCGCTCGTGTCCCGAACAAGAGTCTTGCAACTCAGGTCGACCGGCCTAGTGGGAAGCGCGCGCCGAGCGGGCATCCGCGCGGCTGCCCGGCGCATCTCACCCTGTGCGACGACGGCGTCTTCCACCGTCATCGGTCCGCGACCCGGTGGCACCGGATTGCAGCCCAGCGGTTCCGCTGGCTTGTATTCGTCGTCGGGCCATGGTTCGGCTGAGCGTCGGCGTGACGCAAGCCAGTAGCGCGCATTTCGGCGATCCGCTCGCCAGGGCGGGTGGGCGCTCGGGGCCAGAATCGTCGGGAATCCCTCGGGATCGACGGATTTGACTGCCACGCCAACCTCTACCGCTGTCTTGGCCCGACAATCCCGCTCGGTCGAGCGCGTCGCGAATCGCTGCCAGCCTCACCGAACCCGAAACCTTGTCGGCTGCCATCTTGAGCAGCTCGCGCGCCATCCGGCTCGCCAGCTTCATCGATCCGCTGTCGCGCTTTGCGTTTGACCTGCGGGGCGCGCCCGCCGTGATATCCGCAGACAGTCATACCGCGCACAGCAGCGCTTTGCATCACTCGCCGCTGCGCTTGTCCGCCGTGAAGCGGCGTTCGAGCTGATCGTGCGCGTGCCGGTCGACCTGCTGGGCCAGGCCACGCGCTTAGCCGAGTATCGGGAAGCGGCGCTTGGCGGCCAGCTCATCGAGCCCCGTCTGCATCACGTGGCGCACGTGCGCATCGACTGCCTCGACGTCGGGGTCGTCGCCGAACTCCGCGGCGATGTCAATCGG
>JADGPF010000027.1 GCA_017882585.1 Thermoleophilia bacterium | reverse complement strand
GACCTCACGCGGCGCCTCCTCGAGCATCATCAGCGACTCGTCTGCTCCGGGCAGCGCCCGAATCAGCTCGTCCAGCTTGCGTTGGGTCGCCGCCTGCTCCCTGCCCTGGGTGTGCTGAATCGCGAAGACCATCACGAGGGTGAGGGCCGACACGGAGACCTCGAACGCCGCCACCCAGTGATTCGGGAATCCCAGCACTGCGCCGGCCGCGACCAGACAGATCATCGCCGCAGTGATGACGAGCGCCACCGCGGGAAGCGAAGTGTAATGCTCGATCCAATATAAAAGTCGGCTCGCTACCGGAAGTTGCGCCGTCCGATGAGCGATCCGGCGCTGCCGGCCGCCCCCCACGGCGCGAGGGCTCCCTCGCGTCGCTCGCGAGCGCTCGTCGCGGACGCGCCCGAGCGGGTATCCCTCGTCCTCGGCGCGAGCCGCAGCGTCGTTCGCGAAATCGTCGCTCAGGCGCCGAGCGTCGTCCGCGCGATCCACGATCGTGGGCTGGGCACCGTCTGGATGACCATCAGTCTGCGACATCATTTCGCCCATCCGCGCTCGGCACCGTCTCGACCGTTCGGGGGACGAGCCCGACCCGCCCGCTCGCCGGTAGAGACAGCGTAGCCGTGTCAGCGCCGGGGGGCCGATCGGAGGTCGCTCGGGGCACACTCACGATCCCGCGTCCGGGATCGGCGAATCGACGACGACCGGGCGCGGGTCGACGTGCTCAGTCGGTGCCGGCACGTGTTCCTGGACGCTGCCCTCGACGTTGAGTGACGGCAGGACGCGGTCAACGCTGCGTGGCAACCACCACGCGGCCTTGCCACACACGAGCATCAGCGCTGGTACGAGCACCGATCGAACGATCACTGCATCGAGCAGCACCGCAGCGGCCAGTCCGAACCCGAACAGCTCGATCACCCTCAGACCGCCGAGCATGAATGCTCCAAACACGAGGACCATGATGGCCGCTGCAGCAGTGATCGTGCGCCCCGTCGCGGCAAGCCCCCGTGTGACGGCCTCCTTGGCATCGCGGGTGCGATGCCATTCCTCGTACATCCGCGAGACCAGAAATACCTCGTAGTCCATGGACAGGCCAAAGACGATCGCGAACATCATCACGGGGACGAACGCCTCGATCGGACCGGTCTTGTCGATCCCGAAGGCGGTATCGAGCCAGCCCCACTGGAAGACAGCCGTCACCAATCCGAATGAGGCAGCCGCGGTCAGCAGATTCATCACGGCGGCAATCGTCGGCACCAGCACGCTTCGGAACACCACCGCCAGCAGCAGGAACGACAGCAGGACGACGACACCGATAAACAGCGGAAGCTTGTTGCTCAGGACGGCCGAGAAGTCCGCGAAGATCGCGGTCTGTCCTCCGATGAGCACGCGCACCCCGGCGGTGCTCGCCAGCGGCACGACCGTCCCGCGCAGGCGACTGAGCAGGTTAGCCGTCGAGACATCTTGCGGGGAACCAAGCGGATAGGCGTTTGCAATCGCCACGCCCGGCTGACCCGGCGCACCGGGAATGACTCTCGGAGTCGTGACCTTCACGACTCCTGGCGCGGCGGCGACAGCGTCCACGACCCTGACGAATGCCGCCCGTTGGGCGGGACCGTCGACTTGGGCAACGAGCTCGAGGGGCCCGTTGTATCCGGGCCCGAATCCCTTCGCCAACAAGTCGTATGCCTTGCGGGTTGTCGTACCCGCCGGATCCGAACCCGCATCCGATGACCCGAGTCGCATGGAGAAGAACGGGATCGCCAACACGAGCATGACCACCAAGGCAACCGTTCCGATCAGGACGGGGCGGGCGCGGAGCACGCGGGACCACTTCGCCCACCACGGCGATTGGTCCGTTGTCGTAAGCTCGCCCGCCGCGCGCCGCCGCCTGGCCCGACGACCGAGCACGGTAAGCCCGAAGAATCCCAGCAGCGCAGGCAGCAGCGTCAACGCAGCGAGGACCGTGAATGCGACGGCAACCGTCGCGGCAATGGCGACGCCGTACAGGAAGCTCACACCGAGGGTGAACATCCCCAGCAGGGCGATGCACACCGTCACGCCGGCGAACATGACCGCCCGACCCGACGTATCGACCGCGTCCACGATCGATTCGGCCACGGGCTTGCCGCGCATCAGCCCCTGACGGTGACGCGTCACGATGAACAACGCGTAATCGACGCCGACGCCGAGCCCGATCAGCAGTGACAGCTGCGATGAAAACGATGCCGTCGTGATGATGTGCGACAGCAGCGAGATCACGGCGACCGCGGCCCCGAGCGCGATGCCGGCGGTGATAAGCGGTATCGCGGCGGCAAGCACCGACCCGAAGACCAGCAGCAAGACCACCAGCGCCGCGGCGGCGCCGTAGGCGACGCTGTTGATGCTCGTCTTGCTGACGGCCTCGGCGATCTGGCCCTCGACTTCGATCTCGACACCGTTTCCGGCACCGGACTTGGCGGTGTTGACGAAACGATGCGCATCGGCGCTTGAGACTTTGATCGCCGTCTGGGTGAAGCTGACGTTGGCAAATGCGATTTGTCCCGAGTGCGAAATCTGCAGGCGTCCCGATGGCGCGTATGGCGACTGGACGCCAGCGACGTCACGGAGCGCAGCGACCCGATCAAGCATTGCGGTGACCTGTTGGCGGACGGCGGGATCGGTCACCTTCCCCTGCTTGACCGCGATCACCAGCTGCTCGGTGTCCCCCGCAGCCTTCGGTGCAACGCGCTTGAGCAGCGCCTGGGCCTGAAAGCTCTGCGTGCCGCCGAGGCTGAAACTGTCCTTGTATGCGCTGCCGACGCTCTGGCTGATCGCGACTAGCACCACCAGGGCAACCACCCACCCCGCAACGACCCAACGGCGGTGCGTGACGCACCACGCGGCCATGCCTCTCACGAGCGTCCTCCACGCCTGACGGTGCGGGGGTTATCCGCGACGGCCTCAGGATGTGGGATCGCGACGGTAACGCGCGCCGGCGCCCGGTGGGCGTCCGATCGAGAGGTCGGGCTCATGCGGCGAGGTCCTTTCGGGGGATGTGTGGGAACCGGTGGGTGGTGGAGCACCGGCACGGCCCCGGATGGGAAGTGGTACACGACCGCGCGCGCTGCGTCACCGTAGACCACCCTCAGGCTCACAAAGGCCCGCCGCGACAACATCGAGGTGGCTCGCAAGCACGTCACCGATCGGACGCGCGCCACCACTCGCACACCACGCGAGCAACGCCGTTCGGCAGGCAGCAAGCGTGGTCGCGGCGACCAAATGCCCGTACGGATCGCTGTCGGGATCGGTCCCCCGGCGCTCGGCGATCACGCTCGCAAGCACCCGCTCGGTCTCGCCCCAGCGCAGCGCGTAGTGGGCGACCAGGTCGCGGTCCGAGCGGATCACGCGCAGCCGCTCGAGAACGTCGGTCGGGTCGGCGTCCGATGGCGCGATCGCCTCGAGAATCGCAATCCGCAATGCGACTGGTGCCGACTCGGTCCCCGGCCGTGCGCGCAGCAGATCCGCCATCGCCACGAGTGCCGCGGGGTCCCACCCGACGATGGCATCCTCCTTCGTCGGGAAGTAGTTGAAGAACGTCCGGGGGGCGACATCGGCAGCGGCGGCAATGTCCTCGACGGTCACGCCGTGAAGGCCGCGATCCCGGACAAGATCGGTTGCCGCCCGCCGCAGCGCCTCGCGCGTCGCCTGCTTTTTCCGCTCGCGCAACGGGAGCTGAATCGATGCGTCGGCCGCCGTCATACCCTGCAGCATATGCATTCTTGCAGTGCCTGCAAGATGGTGCTGGGCACAGCCCGTCGGGCACCCTGTGCACGTTGCTCGGGTAGCGGGGGGCGACGGACCTGGCTACGGTGCCGTGGCGACGCAGTGTCGTGTCGACCGAAGGGACTCCCAGTGGGCGGAACGCGTTCGGAGCATCCAAGTGCGATCCGAGCACCGCGGTACGACGACATCATCCTCCAGGTCCAACGTGGCCGGGCAACGATCACCATCAACCGCCCGCAGCGGTTGAACGCGCTGCGTACGACGACCATGTACGAGCTGTGCCACGCGCTCGCGGCGGTCTCCGATGATCCCGGGGTTGGTGTGCTCGTCCTGACCGGTGCCGGCGAGCGTGCGTTCTGTGTTGGCGGCGATGTTCGCGAGCCGACGCGGAACGAGCGCGCAAAACGTGAGCAGGTCCGGCTCTACCTTGAGTTGGGCGAGTCGCTTCGCTGCTGTGGGGTGCCGGTGATCCTGCGCGTTCGTGGATACTGCATCGGCGCCGGCCACGAGATGAATGTCATCGCGGATCTCACAATCTCGGGAGCCTCGGGCGTGTTCGGACAGGCTGGTACTCGTCTCGGTTGGGCTCCCACGTGGTGGGCGACGCAGATGCTGGCACGGACCGTCGGCGAGAAACGCGCGCGCGAGATCGTGTACCTCAGCCGGCGGTATTCGGCCGAGGAGGCGCTTGCGATGGGGTTGATCAACGCGGTCGTTCCCGATGACCGTCTCGACGAGGAAGTCGACCGGTGGTGCGAGGAAGTCCTGAGCAATTCCCCCGAGGGTCTCCGCCTTGCAAAGGTCGGCCTCAACGCAGGCTCCGACGCAGCACGCGGTTCCATCCTCCCCTCGATCGAGCTAAACGTGCTCAATCACCTGCACGGGCCGGATCCGGCCGAGGGCATCCGCGCGTTTCAGGAAGGGCGGTCCGCAGACTGGCGCCCGCAACGCGCCGGGCACGGGCCGCCGCCCGAGGCGCTCTAGCCTCGGGGCGGCCGCTCGTGCGCGGGCGTCCCGATCGCCCCCCTCCCGGGGCTCAGCGCGCCGGCCGCGCAGATCGCCGATCGGTTGCGGACCACCCCCGGGCGCGCCGCGCGTTGAGACCGGTGGCCGCTCGGCGGGAATCCCTGGAGGTCCGAGGATCTCTCGATTCCGTACTCGAGTGCAGCCGCCATCATGCGCTCGGGGTCGGGCGGGTCGACCCATGCCGGTGGGAGGGTCAGCGACTTGGCAGGGACCGATGGCGCGTGAGCGAATACTTCGGATCACGCCGGCGAACGGTGGTGCGCGCACCCACAGCGTGCGTTGATCGGCATCGGCATCGCTCTACGATGCGGTCAGGATCCCGGAACTCGACCGAAAGGCGATTGCCCCAATGAGTCTCGCGCATGATGTCATGACCGATGAGCAGCGGAAGTCGGTCGCACTTGAGTACCTGAAGGCCTTCGACAATGGCGGGGTCACATCAAGCGGCGAAAGCATCCTCGAGTTGTTCGCTCCCGATGCGCAGGTCTACTTCCCCAAGTGGGGTATCGCCAACGGCAAGCAGGAAATCGGTCGACTCTTCGGTGACGTTGGCGGGACGCTTCGCGCGATCCGCCACGACTACGCCGCTTTCAATTGGATCTTCTCGGGGAGCGACGTACTGGTCGCCGAGGGGACGAGTTTCGGCGAGCACCAAGACGGCCCATGGCGGGCCGGTGTTCCCGACTGGGGCGCCGGGCGCTGGTGCGACGTGTTCGAGATCAGGGACTGGCAGATCCAGCGGTGCTTTATCTACCTCGATCCGGACTACGCCGGCAAGGACACGGCCCGCTACCCCTGGCTATCGACCTAAGCGACCGACAACGACCGGCGTCACGCCGTGGTCGAGGGGTCCCGCAGCGCAACGCCCGAGCGACTCGCGCGCGAGTGGTCGTCGGTGGCAGGCAACCCGCAGTGGCTGTTTGGCTACGGCTCGCTGGTCGCCCCGCCCATCGGTCGGCTCACCAGAGCGATACACCAGGACGGCTTCGTCGCCGACCTGCACGGATACCGGCGCACGTGGGGCGTCGCGATGGACAACCGCATCGACCTCCCTTCCTACAAGTACTACGTCGACCCCGTCAGCGGTGAGCGACCGCCGGTGCACGTCGCCTTCCTGGATATCGAGCCGGTCGTCGGTGGCAGCGTCAACGGTGTCTGCGTCCCGGTCACACCGGATCAGCTGAACAGTCTCGACCGGCGGGAACGACAGTACGATCGCATCGACGTCGGTGCGCAGTTCGCGCTGTTGAACGGTCCGGTGTGGGTCTATGTCGGCTCTCCCGCGGGGCGCGAGCGCCGACGTGCCGGCGATCGCGCCGGGGCGACGGTGGTTGCGCGCGAGTACTGGGACGGCGTGCTGCGGGGATTCACGCTGCTCGGCGAGGGCGAACGGCTCGCATACGAGACCTCGACGTCGCCATGCGGATGCCCGGTCGTCGCGCTCTCGCGGCGCGCACTCCCCGAGTGACACGCCCGGACGCCCGTCGCGGAGCCGTTGACACCGCGCTCGGGGCCCCGTGCAGGTCGATTCAACCCCCGCCAGCGGATCGCCGAGAGGGGTCTCGCTGATCAACACCACCCGACCGCAGCTCGAGGACACCCGGCGGCCGCCGGGTGCGCCTGTGCGCGGTTCGCGGCGCGCCCGGATCGGCTGACGGCTCGGGGCCGCGCGGGTCGGGATGACCCTCTCGTAGGTGCCGACCGCACCGGCCGCCTGTGCCGACCCGGACCGCGTCGGTGAGAAGGCGATCATCATCGCGCTCGACAGGCGGCTGCTCGTTCGCACGCCCGACGGTGAGCGGGTCCTCGAACAGGGCGATGTCGTGTGCGGTTCGGCCGGACGAGCGTGCGCACATCAACTCGCCACGCAGGGCGAGGAGACCGCGTGCCCGCAGCACGTGCGGGCATCCCGGTGTTGTGGTGTGGCGCGAGTCGGTGAAGCTCGGGGTGGTCGGGCGCGTCTCGGGCGGGCCCGGGTTGCGCGCCATCTTCCGGGGCCCGGAGGCGATCATGCGTGCGGACGCGGAGCGCTTCCCGAGTAACGGCGTGGATCCCGCGACCGTCCTCACGACCGTGCGGTCCGCCCAACGGCGGGATGCTGCAGGCGGGTGCTACCGTCGAATGCCATGGCAGTTCGCCTGATTACAGACGACGACAACGCCCTCGATGCGTACTCGCGCGTCGTGGTCACCGCCAGCGAGCGCCTGCTCCCCTCGGTCGCCCATCTGCGCACCGATCGGGGAAGCGGGAGCGGCGTCGTGCTCGCGCGCGACGGCTTCCTGATCACCTCCGCACACGTCGTCGACCGCGCCCGCGAGATTCGGGCGTCGTTCGTCGACGGCGCCGAGTATGAGGCCGTGGTAATCGGATCGGACCCCCTGTCCGACCTGGCCATCCTGCGGGCGTCCGCGGATACGCTCGTTCCCGCAGGGCTCGGTGACGCGACGCAGCTGCGCGTGGGGCAACTCGTCGTCGCCGTCGGCAATCCGCGGGGGTTCGAGGGGTCGGTCACCGCGGGAGTCGTCTCGGCACTCGGACGCTCCCTGGCGACCCGCGCCGGGCGGGTCGTCGACAACGTCATCCAGACCGATGCGGCCCTCAATCCCGGCAACTCGGGCGGGGCACTCGCGGACGGAGCCGGACAGGTCGTGGGGGTCAACACGGCGGTCGCCGGCGTCGGGCTCGGCCTCGCGGTGCCCATCAACACGACCACCCGGACGATCATCGCCGCGCTCATGAGCCACGGTCACGTCCGGCGCGCCTACCTTGGCTTCGCTGGCGGTCCGCGTCCGTTGCCGCCGCGCATCGCGCGGGAACTCGGGCTTGCGGCCGGGGTCGAGGTTGTTGAGGTCATGCCCGATTCACCGGCCGCCGCCGCCGGACTCCGCCCCGAAGATCTGATCGTCGCGGTCGACGGGATGCCCGTTGCACAGGTCGACGAGATCCAGCGACTCCTCGTCGGTGACCGCATCGGCGCCGAGGTCGTGCTTGAGCTCGTCCGCCAAGGTCGGCGTGTCAGCCTGCGCCTGGTGCCGGTAGAGCTGATCGTCTAGCGGTCATCGCTGCGGCGGACCTGAGGGGCGCCCGATGCGCGCCGCGGTCAGTGCGCCCCAGGTGGTCTGGGTGGCCGTGTCTGGGATGGATGCGCGCCAATGGGTCCACCCCCCCACCGCGGCGTCGGGAGGAGTCGACCGCCGTCTTGGCCCAGCTGATGCCCTTTTGATCGGCATGGGTCTGGCCCGAGACAGCGCCGCGAGTCTGTTCGTGACGGTGCTGCTTTTCGGGTACGGCGTCCCCAGGTCGGATCGTCGAGGAAGCTGCCCTGATGCGCACGCGGTACGGCGACTTCCGCGAGTGCCGCCCTGGCCTGGTACCCGGGGTCGAATCGCCGCATGGCGGCACTGAGCCGCGGCGACCGGCGGAGCAATGCTCGTCGGTGACCGCGCGACGGTGGTCTGCGCCACCGGCGACATCGCCCGCGACCACACCGACCACGGAGATCCGCCGGGGCCCGTGTCGCGCCACCACCGGCATCCGCTGGTCTTCGGCATCAATGGGCTAGCCTGTTTCCCGGACGTCCTGGGCAGCGACTGGGCCTCTTCCGACAGGTGCCGTCCGTCAGCCGAGTCCCATCATCGGGGAGCCGGGCCGAGCAATCGTGGGGTTGATGGCGGGAAGCTGCCATCCACGCCCCGACGTGTGCCGGGCAGGCACGCGGTGAGTGCCGCCATCCACTCGGCTGAGGCCTGTACCGCACACCGACGCAAAGAGACTGCTCTCATCGACGCCCTGGAACGACCGCGCGCGCAGCAGCGCAAGTCCGCCGCGGCCGGGACCGCGGTATCCGACGTCCCCCTGTGCGGCCGCCCGCCCCCGGACCGCCGCTGATGCGCGCGATGACTGCATGGTGCGTCCGGCATCGACGCTGGGTGCTGGTCGGCTGGGTCATGGCCCTCATCGGGTTGACCCTCATGAGCCAGGGCGTCGGGAGCAGCTACACCAACGACCTCTCGCTCCATGGCGCACCGAGCTATCAAGCGGAAATGCTGCTCGCGCAGGCCTCGCCCGCGGCGCGCGCCGACCATGAGAACATCGTCATCGGCGTCCCACACGGTATCGTCACGGCGCCCGCCGTCCGGCACCGGGTCGAGGCGATGCTCGCCCGGGTCGCGGCGCTCGACAACGTCGCCTCGGTCGCGTCGCCGTACGCGGCCGGTGCTGGTCGGATCTCACCGTCCGGGCAGGTCGCGATCGCGACGGTGACCCTGGCGCCACCCACGCCCACGACGCCGGCGAACGCCGGTCAGGTGTTCATCACCACGGCATCGGCGGGCTTCGGTCCGGGGATCCAGATTGCCTTCCAGGGCCACATCGCCGCAGCGTCGAACCAGACGGGCATCACTACGGTCGCCATCGGCGCCGGCGCGGCCCTTGTGGTCCTGTTCCTGGTCTTCGGGTCGCTGCTGGCCGCGTCACTGCCGCTGATTACCGCCGGCATCGCACTCGGTATCTCGGTGGCGGTCATCTCGCTGTTGTCGCGTGTGCTCGCGGTCGCCTCGTTTTCCTCGCAGCTGTCGCTGCTGATCGGGCTCGGCGTGGGCGTGGACTATGCGCTGTTTATCGTCACGCGCTACCGCCAGGGCCTCAAACGCGGCAAGTCGATCGACCAAGCGATCATTGAGGCGGTCGACACGTCCGGCCGCGCGGTGCTGTTCGCGGGCATGACCGTCTGCATCGCCCTGATGGGGATGTTCACGCTTGGCATCAGTTTCCTCTACGGGGTCGCGATCGCTGCGAGCATCGCGGTGCTGCTGACCGTGATCGCCGCGCTGACCCTCCTGCCGGCATTGCTTGGGTTCTTCGGCACGCGCATCCTGCGGCGCACGGCGCGGCGCGCCGGCGCCGGTGGGCGCCTGGCCGGCTCCGATGCCTCCCCCCGCTGGACGCGATGGGCACGCATCGTGCGGGAACGTCCGGTCGTCGTCGCGACCGTCGCGACCGTCCTGCTGATGTTGTTGGCGGTGCCCTTCTTCGCCATGCGCCTCGGATCGGCCGACGCGGGCACCGACCGCCCGGGGAGCACGTCGCGAACGGCGTATGACCTGGTCGCCAGGGGCTTCGGTCCGGGCGAGAACGGACCGCTGCAACTCGTCGCACAGGTCGACGGACCTTCCCAGCAGGCCGCCTTCATCAAGGTCGTTGCCGCGGTGGGACGCACCCCGGACGTGGTCGGTGTAACCCGACCGGCGATGATCCGAGGCGCGCACGCCGGTATGGGCGTCGCATCGGCGACCGTCTACCCGCGGGGGGCGCCGCAGGATGCGTCGACCTCCGCCTTGCTGACCACGCTGCGTGATCGGGTCATCCCGACGGTGAGCACCGACGGTCTGCGTGTGTTCGTCGGCGGTCAGACGGCGACCATCAACGACTTCTCCTCGGCAATCGCCGCCAAGCTGCCGCTGTTCATCGGGGCCGTGCTCGGGCTCTCGTTCCTGCTGATGTTGATCGTGTTCCGAAGTCTGATGATCCCGGCGATCGCCGCGTTGATGAATCTCCTGACCGCCGGTGCGTCGTTCGGCCTGATCACGGCCGTGTTCCAGTGGGGCTGGCTCAATTCCGTCTTCCCCAACGGGACGACCGGACCGATCGAACCATTCGTCCCCGTCATGATGTTCGCGATCGTGTTCGGGTTGTCCATGGACTACCAGGTCTTCCTGGTCACCCGCATTTACGAGGAATGGCACCGGACCGGGGACACGCAGGTGGCGGTCACCCGCGGCCTGGCCGCGACCGGCCGGACGATCACCGCGGCTGCGGCCATCATGGTCCTCGTGTTCGCGGCATTCATCCTGGGGGGCGACCGGGTAATCGAGCTCTTCGGTCTTGGCCTTGCAGGCGCCGTGTTCCTCGATGCGCTGGTCGTCCGTTCGACCCTGGTGCCGGCGCTCATGTTCCTCGGTGGGCGGGCGAACTGGTGGATGCCGCGACAGTTTGACCGCGTGCTGCCCCACCTCAATGTGGAGGGCGACACGGACATCGCGCCGCAGCTGCCTGCCGTCCCGCGCCCGGCCACCACGCGCCCGATCGCTCAGCCGGTGCTTCAGAAGGCCACCACCTGATCGTCGGCGGCGGGACCGGTCAGCGGCCGCTGGACGGCTGACGTCCGGCAGAGACGCGATCACACCGGCCCGGTCTGCCCCGGACCACCGCCGGTACGTCGGTGTGGCAAACGCACAGGGGGTTTCGGCCGCTCCGCGCGGCCGCAGTACCTCACCACCTGAGCCGGTCGCGGACCGACATGGGAACATCACGTGCGTGTCTGCGTCCTGTGTTCGCACCCAGAATCCCCACGTGTCGCGCAACGCCAAGACGCTGCGGTGACGTGGGTCGTCGTCGGCCACCCCACCTCGCGCGGCTAGCCGATCCCGGCGATGGCCGTCCCGGCCCAGGCGCCAACCAGCACGAGTACCAGGCCCGGCACGACCCGGGCGGCGTAGCCCCAACCGCCCGTGACGACCGCGAGCACGGCCTTGGTCAGCGTGCTTGCCGAGAGCGCGGCAAGGATCGGGACGACCGCGTGGATCGGCGTGATCTTTCCCGCGGCGACCAAGCCGGCAACGGAGATGGCCCCGGCCTGGATGTCCGCCAGGCCAGCGACACCCACGCCGAACACGAGGCCCGGCGTCCCAAGCGACGCCCGAAGCGCCGCGGACGCGAAAATCACCAGCGTCACGGTGAACGCAAACGCAACTGCAATCTTCAGGTCGAAGGCGTGGCCGCGCTCGATCGACGGCGGGCCCTCACCACGCAGGGCGCGCACCGCGAACACGCCCCCGTAGGCGCCCGTGACGAGTCCCGCGAGGACGAGCGGCAGGGCAAGCTGGCGTAGCGTCGCGGGGTCCGTTGCCCCGATGACGACCGCGAGTTCGATGATGCTCGCCAGGCTCGCGAGCATCGCGCCCGCGACGGCTCCGCGCAGCAGACGTGGATCCTTGCGCGCCTGCACCCCCAGGAGGCCGAGGGTCACGGTGCTCGAAACGAATCCACCGGCGAAGCCCGCGACGGCGAGACCGAGCCGCGCCCCGAGGAGCCGGATGCCGATGTAGCCGACGGCGCTGATCGCCATCACGATCACTACGAGCCGCCAGATCACGAACGGGTTGAAGACGCCGTACGGACCCAGCTCGGCGTCCGGAACCAGCGGAAGGATCACCAGTGCGGCCGCCGCGAAGACGAGCCCGTCGTGAACCTCCTGCTCGGACAGCGAATCGCGTACGAACCGGTGCAGCGGCGTTCGCGCCGCCAGCAAGACCGCGACCACCACGCCGACGCCCGCGGCAAGGACGACGTTGCGCGCAGTCAGGGCGCCGATCAGGAACGTCGTCATCAGCGCGACCTGCGTGGTTAGCCCGGGGTCGTCGTCCCGGCGCTGCGCGTAGGCGACCAGCCCGGCGGCGGCGATGAATGCCGCGCACACCGCGAGCACCGCGACGCCGCCAAGCTCGGCAGCCAGCCCGCCGAGCAGCGCCACCAGCGCAAACGTCCGGACCCCTGCGGCCTCGCGTGTGCGGCCGGCGCCCTTGCGTCGCTCACGCTCCAAGCCGATCAGCAACCCGATGCCGAGGGCGACCAGCAGGTGCCATTGGTTTGTGGCGGCCGCGGCGTCGACGGTTGGCGGCCGGGTGATCATCCGACGATGCTCGCCTGCTGGCGGTACCGGCTTCGGCCGCGCCGCGGAGCCTGGGCAGGCCCGTGAGCGGTGAGGTTCGATGCGAACCGCGTGGGGGCCATCTCGCGCAACATCGGCGACATCCTTCCGCTGAACCTACTCTAGGGGCAGAAGCAGTGCGCGCCGCGCGTGCCCACCCGTACCCGACAGCGGCGGCCCACGCTCGGCGGAAACCGGGCGGGCACGGCCCCGCCCTTGCGCACATCTTGACCGGACCCCGCTACGCTGAAATCGTCTGGCGCGACGGCGAGGGGGAGGTGTGGATCATGGACAGTGAGGGCCTTCGCGAGGTTCAGGCGCCACTCAAGGAGCGATACCGGCGCGATCCCGGCGCGGCGGCGGTGCACCTGACGGCATCCGGGGATCTGGATGTGCCGGGTGTGGCCTGCCGGGTGACGACGGGACGTGCGCTCGTCGCGGCCGGCCTCCATCCCGCGACCGGCGGGGACGGGACGCTTGTCTGCTCCGGCGACATGCTGCTGGAGGCGCTGGTGGCGTGCGCGGGTGTGACCTTGCGCGCTGTCGCCACGTCGATCGGAGTCGACGTGCGGGGCGGGTCGGTGTTCGCGGATGGTGACCTCGACGTGCGGGGAACACTCGGGGTGGCGAAGGATGCGGCGGTGGGGTTCCGGGCGATCCGCGTCCGCTTCGAGCTCGACACCGACGCCGACGACGCCGCGTTGGGGACGCTGCTGCGGTTGACCGAGCGTTACTGCGTGGTCCTGCAGACGTTGCGCGGCGGCGCCTCGATCTCCGCCGAAGCGATTGCGCGGACCTAGTCCCCGTCGTCCACCGACGGCATGGTGGTTACTGCGGCGACGGTTCGAACCGGGAGCGGCGCTCCCAAGTCTCGAGCTGCTGGCGCATGGCGATCAGCCAGTCGTCGAGCGTATCGCCGGCGGGAAGGATGTCGACCGGCCGGTCGCTCGAGAAGTGCAGTCGGATCCGCGGTGCCACGCCGCCCGGCAGGACACCGTCGGGGGTCGGTGGGCACCGCTCGATCTTGACGATGTCCGCGAACGCGAAGTAGCGAGTGCGTGCTCGCAGGAGCCGTTCGAGGGGATTGGGCTCAAACCGGAGCCCGGGGATCTCGAGGTGCAGCAGGCCGCCGCGGGCAAGCCACCCGACGTTGATACTGACCAACCCGCGGCGATACACGCCGTCCTCATGTCCGAGGAACGCGCCATCGCGGAGCCCGACCCATAGCCGGTCCCAGTCAGGGCGGTCGTCGTCGCCGGTCCAATCCCAATGCCCGAGGTCCATGAGTCCTCTTTGCGTCTGTCGCCAACGCGGGCGTCCACACCTCACAAGTAGCACGGGTCGGCCACCGTGCCTAGGCCTACCGCGCGCGCGGCGGGACGGCGCGCGCGAACGACTCGACACCCCGATCGCCCGTCAGTAACGTGGCCCGACCGGTACCCCGCGGACGTGGATGGCGCGGGGCGGACTTTGACCGGGACGAGTTCGACTCGGTGGGCGACGCCAGGATGTTTGGGCCCTGGGTGATCTGGCCCCTTGTTCTCGCCGCCGTATTTGTGGTGGTGATCGTCGGGCTTGTGCTCCTGGAGGTCCTCCAGCTGTGTTATCCGGTGTCGACGATCGGGCCCGACTACTCCCGCTGAGCTGCGCCGGCGCTAGCGCGCGCGACCCCACCGTGACCGCGCGGGCCACGCGACGGGAGCCGATGGACCTTCGACTACAGCCCGGCGGATCGCCGTTCGCGGCGCCACACGACGCGCAATGCCGACCAGTCGTGATCGAGTGCCGCGACCTTCGTGTCGACGAGCCCGAGCGGCAGCACGATGCGCCGGACGACGGTGTCGGTGATGTCACTGACGTGTCCGGCAGCCCGCCGCGGCCACGCGACCCAGAGCAGTCCCGACGGGAAGATCCGGCGCGCGAGGTCCGGCGCGCGCCGCGCGAGCTCGTCGGCAGCAGCAAAGAAGGCGACGATGATGTCGGCCGGCTCGTCCCTTCCGACGGCAATCAGGCCGGGCGGAGCGTCGGTGAGCTCCCAGCCCGACGGGGCGCCATCGAGCCACAGGCGCGCGCCGGGCGCCAGACCAAGTTTCCGCGCCTGTGGATTCGATGGAGGTCGTGAGGCCGTCATGCACCCGGCCCCGGGCGATTTGCCGCGCGATCCCGCCGTGGCCTGCCAGGCGTCGCTCGGTTATGCACCGACCTGATTGACGATTTCGAACGTTGTCTCCTGGGGCGGCGACGCGAATCCGCCCGCGATCCCCCGCCCCATTGCCGGCATCAGCACCTCGTCGCGGAAGCGCTCCCAGCTGGCCCGAGAATCGTGGACCGCCACGATCGTCCATCCATCAGCGGACGGGCCGGCGATGTGTGTGACCTGACCGGCGGGCAGCGCGCCTCCGGCTGGATGCACCGCGGCGATCGATGCTTCGTACTGGTCCCGCGTACCGCCGGGAAACTGATGTACGACTGCGTACGCCATGTTCAACTCCTTGTGGTGTGTGTCGGGTCATCACCACAATAGGCGACCCCCGGCGCCTGCGGTCGCGGACCGGACCGACCCAGGCGTCGATCCGGTCCGGCGGTCGATCGCCGTCCGTTACTCGGACTCGTACTTGAACGACACGCTCAGGCGAACCCGGAACTCGTCCGGCATTCCGTCCTCCCCGATCGTGAGGTCCTGGCGGATAACCTCCGCGACGCGCAGATCGCGCAGCGAGCTGCCGGCGGTCGTGACCGCCGTCCGCGCCGCGTCCTCCCACGAGTTTGCGCTCGTACCCACGAGCTCGACGACCTTGTAGACGCTCCCCATCACAGCCTCCCGTTCCGGATGTGCCGACTCTCGTCCCTATGTAACAACTCTCACGAAGTCGGTGCCAGGTGCGAGCACTATCCGCCAGCCCCAAGTGGGCCATTGTGGTCGGCGCTGACGTCGCCCTATTTGCTGATCTACACTCGGCCAGACGGCAGATGCCGAGGAGGTGGTCAGGGTGAGCGACACCGCGCCGGACCCCACGTCCGCCCGCGACGCGGGCACGGAGCCGACCCGGGCCCAACTGGCCGAGTTTCGCCTGCACCTCGTCGACTGTGTCCGCCTCGAAGCCCAACTGGCGGCGGCGTCCCGCGCGCCGCAGCTGCGGCGTGGCGGCGTCCAGGCTCTCGGCGCCGTGGCAATCGGCCTGGCACTCATGACCGCGTTCGTGCTCATCAACCTCGCGATCCTGCTGGCCCTGGCGCTCGCGTTGCCCGCCTGGACCGCGGCATTGATCCTGGCTGCGGCGTGGATCGCGGTGGCCCTGGTGGCGGCGGCCATCGTCGCCCGCCACGGCTCACCGTTGGGCGGCGTGCTGCGTCGCCGACCCGCGGAGTCCGAGGATGAGCTGCGTGCTGCACGCAATCTGGCCTGGCAGACCCTGCAGCGCGACCTCGAACGCATGGCCCCACCCTTGACCGACCGGGCCATCGACCTGGCGACCCCGATCGCCGCCCAGCTGGCGATCCGGATCGCGACCGCCGCCGCCGGCGACGTCGTCGAGGACGTGGTCGACGATGCCGAGGGCATTGGTCGAGAACTGATCGACGAGTCCGAGGAGATCGTCGAAGATCTGGCCGAGGACGTGCCCGGCGCGGGCATCGCCAACACGGTCTGGGACCTCGCCCTACGTCCAGGCCGTACCGGCGTTCGGATGGTCACCACCGTTCTCAAGCGGCCGCCGTCCGACGACTGACGCCAAGGCTGCGACACGACTAGACTCGACGCCGATCGCGGCCCTCCGGGTGAAAGGTAAGGACACGATGCCCGCCAAGCACGGTGTCGAGGTTGCGGTACTCGGTCTGGGACGGATGGGCAGCGCCATCGCCGAAAGTATGTTGCGCGAGGGGTTCGCGGTGCGGGTCTGGAACCGGACGGCGGCGAAGGCCGACCCGCTCGTGGGCGCCGGTGCAACCCGGGCCCCGACGCCCGCGGCAGCGGCCGCCGGGGCGGGCGTCGTGATCTCCAGCATGCTCGATGACGCAGCCCTCCGCGAACTCGTCGAGGCGCCCGACGGGGTGCTTGCGGGGCTGGACCATGGCGCAGTCCACGTGTCGACGACGACGGTGTCCCCGGGCTGTTCCGATTCGCTCGCCGCGGTGCACGCGGACCGTGGACAGGGGTTCATCGCCGCGCCGGTCGTGGGTCGGCCAGATGTCGCACGTGCCGGTGAGCTCCTAAGCCTCGTCGGCGGCCGTGAGGACGCCATCGCACGGGCGCGGCCATGCATTGCCGCCTACAGCGGCCGCATCCTGACGACGGGGCCCGAGCCGGGCACGGCCAACAGTCTCAAGCTCGCGATCAACTTCTACATCGCGTCGATGGCCGAGTTGTTCGGCGAGATGCTCGCGTTCACCGAAAAGTCGGGTGTCGACCACGAGACGACCATGCAGGCGGTGCGCAGCCTGCAGGGCGCCCCGGGCGTCACCGGATATCTCGAACGTATCGGCGCGAGAGAGTTCGACGAGGTCGGGTTCGCCATGGCGACCGGGCTCAAGGATCTCGGCTTGATCGCGGACGCGGCCGCCGCGGTGCGGTGCCCGCTGCCGTTTGCCGCAATCGCGCGCGACCACACGATGGCCGCGATCGCGACGGGCCTCGGTGACAAGGACTGGAGTGCGTTCACCGAGGTCACCCGCCTGACGGCGGGTCTTGCGTGACGATGCGTCCGGCCGTACGCAAGCGACACACGCGCCCGCGGCCAGCGATCACCGCCACACGAGTCCGTCCACGCCACGCTCCGTCGTCGGCGGCGGCACCGGCATCGGTCGAGTCACCGCGCTCGGCGTCGTCGATTACCTGGTGATCACGGCGATCGAGCGGGCGGTCAACGGCGTCCGACCTCGACATCCACCAGGCGGTGCGATCCGTCACCGTCACGCTCGTGGGCGATGTCGAGGTGGTCCGGGCGCTGCGGCCGTACGCGTCGCGCACCGCGTCGATCGTCCTGTTCGGGGTCATTGGTGCGGACCGGGCCGACCCGGGCTTGACGATGGTCAACGCCATCCATCCCGCGGACGCCGGGGCAGCCCGCCCGGGCGCGAGGTTCCCCCGCGTCCTGCAATCCCGCGGACGCCGATCGGCCCGTAGGTCACGATGGCCGGGGTCCGGGACGCCACCGGTTTCCTGCCCGCCAACGCAGGGGTGAACGGCCACGACCTCGTCGCTGGCGGCGGGTTCGAGTTGATCTGACCGCAGGCAGCCCGGCCACGTCCCACCCAGGCGCGCTCAGGCCGCTGGTGAGCCGCCGGCGACCTCGTACGACCACAGCTCGGACGACACCGACACCGGGCCGCCGTGCGCTGCCGGACGGCTCGCCCCCGCGTGACCGTGGGCAAACGCCGGCGAGTTCACCCAGCCCTGGAACGCGTCTTCGTCCCGCCAGCGGGTGATCACGAGCCACTGCTGCCGGTCGTCGGTCGGCCGCAACAGCTCGAATCCCTCGAACCCGTCCTGGCCGTCGACGGCGCCCGCGCGTTGGGCAAAGCGCCGCGCCAGCTCATCACCCGACCCGTCCGGAACGGTGATGGCATTGATCTTGATGAGTGTCATGCCGCGATCCAATCAGATCCACGCGCCCACCACGAGCCGTCCGGGCAGGCGGGTGTGGCCCGGCGCTCTCCCGCGCGGCCCGGCGCCGCGTCAGCTCACAGACGGGCCGGGCGGGACGCGTCGAGGTGGATCGGGGTCGTCCGTGACATCACGACAACCCCGGCGGCCATGACCGCGAAGGCCGCGGCGGCGGCGGCGATCGCGAGCGGGTTCTGGGTGAAGCGCTCGTCGAACAGCCAGACGCTCAGGAAGATACTGGCGATCGGATCGACCACGACCACAAGCGGCTGCGAGACGCTCAAGGGCCCCACATGCAGGGCGGCCTGCTGCAGAACGATGCCTGCGAACCCGCACACCGCGAGCGCGTACACGGGCCAGTGGAGGAACATGCCAAGAACCCCGTACGTCGCCAACGTGTCGGTGGTGGCCTTGATGAAGGTCGCGCACAGGGCCCACGTCAGCGATGCGGCGGTTGCCATCAGCGCGGCCCGTCGCGTCGGTGAACCGCGCAGGCCCAAGACCACCAGCACCCCGGTCAATCCGCCGAACACCACCAAGACCGAAAGCCACTCCCTTCCGGTCGCTGTCGCGTGTCCGCCATGCGGGTTGGCCGTGACGAGAAACACGGCGAGCGCCACGCAAATGGCGACAGCGGAGACCCACGCGGCCCGGACGACGTGCTGGCGAATCCACACCCGGCGCAGCACGAGCGCAAACACGAGTTCGGTGACCAACAGCGGCTGCACAACCGCCAGCTGGCCGTTGTGCAGTGCGATCGAGTGAAAGACAAACCCGGCGCCGGCCGCGACCCAGCCGAACAGCCACAGTGGATGACCGAGCAGGTAGAGCGCCAGCCGCCAGCCGCCCTGGCGCCTGGGGGCTCCGGTGCTCGCCTGGTGCTGGACCATGATGTTGACCGCGTTGGCAAAGCCCGCGGCCAGCGCGAACACGACGGTGATCGTCACGCGGCGTCCTGTGGGCGGCGTCCCGGCGCGACTCGAACTGGCTGCGGTGTCCGGCGGATCAGCGCACGCCGTCGCGTCGCGCCCGCACCACCTGTGCGATCGAGAGGGCACGCCGGGTGGCGTCGTACGACCTCACGGCGCCATCCGGCGCGGCGACCCGACGCGGCGCGCACGCGCCCCGCGTCGGGTCGCCCGTGGCACCGGTCCCTCGCAGCGTTCGCCCATCATCGATCTCCCCACGCGTCGGTGCCATCGGCCGATTTCTGCGACGCCCGCAGACAAGGAAACCATGCCCGGAGGTCGGACTCCACAACGCCGGTCGGTCGGCGCCGCGGCGCATCGCGCCGGGCTGGCGGCGCGGACCTGCCAGAATCGACACAGTTCCCGCGCGAGGCAAGACCGCAACGATCGGAGCACCGATGAGCCATGGTCCGCAGTTCACCGCAGACCAAGCACGACAGATCGGCCAACAACTCGGCATCGACTGGACCACGTCACCGTTCGACGTCGAGCAGTTTCGGACCGGCCTTGATGAGGAACTCGAGCACGGTCGGCGCGACCCCGCCACCGACGTGACCGGCGACGATCCGATCATCACCGGCAAGATCGCCCTCGCCCACCTGAATGACATCCCGGACTACTACACGCGCCTGGCCCGTATGGAACAGGACGCCAAAGCCGGCCGCTAGCCCAACCGATCGCCGCGGCGCGCGCCCATCGGCCCGGACCGACGCGGCTCCGGTCTCATCACCCGCGCGGCCGCACGGGGCGAACCGGCACGGTATGACCGGCGGCGGATCGAGAGGCACGAACCGAGGAATGCCGGGCACAGCGGACTCCGACGCTGCGCCCGGCGGATCCCCCTACGGGCAGTGGTGCGGTCCCGAGCGCGCCGGCGTGCTGCCGGACGAACCCGGGACCGTGCCCGCGTGCGTGGTCGACGTCGCAGCGGTGAGCTGCACGTACGATCCACTCGTCGTTCCGCTGCTCGTCGCTGCGACGGCGGCAACGGATCCCACGCCGGCGATGGCCACTGCAATCACACCGGTTGCGAGCGTGCTCCGTAGGGTAACGCGCTTCATGGATCCCCCTCGGTCGATCACCACCCCAATCGCGGACTCGTCGCGACAGGACCACCGTGGGCGCGCAAGCTGAAAGCCAGATGAGATTCGTGCGAATGTCCGGTTATCGCGAGTGTCGCTCGCCGCCACGGGGGCGCCACCGACGCTCACCCCACGCGCGGACCGTCGATGGTCCAACGGCGCACCACCGCCGTCGGCCAGACATCACCATCGCCCGGCCGCTCGATCACGAACCGTCTGATCGTGCGCTGCCCGGCACCCCGGTCCCCAAACGAGCAGTTCGATCGCGATCAACTCACCGAGCGGGACCGCATCCCATCGCGTGTCGTGACCGGGGTCGTTGACATCGTGCGCCGCGGCCTGCCAAGCAGACCCCCACCACGCGCGTCGCACACGCGGTCGCCCCCGGTAGAGTGGGCTCGTCAAACCATGTATGAGGGGCAGGATCCGATATGACAACCAAGGCCGCATTCACACCCGACGAGTGGACGACGGTAATCGAGGGTCCGACGAGCGCCGGCATGATGGTCGTCATGGCATCGCACGGCGGCACCTTCCGTGAGACGTTCGCGATGTCGAAGGCCTACGTCGACGCCCGATCTGAACACGGTCAGAGCGAGCTCCTGGACGAGATCGTCTCGACGCGACCCAAGACCGACCACACCCGCGCGCACTCCGCCGAGGAGCTGCGTGGCCACGCGTTGAACGGCGTACGTGAGGCGGTCGCCCTCGTGGCCGCCAAGGCGACCCCCGAGGAGCTCGAGGGCTACCGCGCGTTCGTGCTCACCGTTGCGAACAAGGTCGCCGCGGCGCACCGGGAAGAGGGCCAGGATGTCAGTTCGCCCGAGGCGGACGCGATCCAGGCGATCACGGCCGCGCTCCAAGCTTAAGCGCGAGCGACGGCCCGTAGTCGCGCGGCCGTCGCACCGCGGCGTTCTCCTCATGCGCCAAGTAGCTCGGCCAGCGCCATCAGATCCGCCGCCGCCAGATCGACGCCCTCGTTGGCCAGAAGGTCGGTGGATTGATGGGGTCCGTACTCGACCGGTCGCGCCACGAATGCCGTCTGCATGCCACAGCGCGCCGCGGCGGCCAGATCGCCGTTGTGGGCGGCGACCATCATTGCCTCGCGCGGCGCGAGACCGAGCGCGGCCACACTGCGCAGATACACGTGCGGATCGGGCTTGTAGGCCCGTGCGATCTCGGCGCCGAGGATCGCGTCCCAGGTGAGACCCGCGTGGCGCGCCAGGTTCACCTGCAGAGCGATGTGCCCGTTAGAGACCGGGGCAATAATGAACCGCCGCCGTAGCCGCACGAACGCCCCGACGGTGTCGGGCCACGGGTCAAGTCGGTGCCACGCGAGCGTGAGACGATCGCAGTCGTCGGGGCGAAGCCGCAGCCCGAACTCGGTGAGCACGTCCTCGAGCGATTCCCGGTGCAGGACGTCGAGGGTGGCCCATTCGCGCATGCCCGAGCGAACGGTCTCCATCTGCGGCTGGTAGCGCGCGCGCCACGCATCGGCGAACGCGTGCCAATCAACCCCGTCGAACCCGTACCGCCGCCCGAGCTCGCCTGCCTGACGGGCGATGCTCGTGCGCCAGTCGACACACGTCCCAAAGACGTCGAACAGCAGCGCACGCGGCGTCGGGTGGTGCGGTCCGCTCGACATGGGCCCTCCCTGGCAGTCGTCGTCGCGAGCCCCAACATTATCCGGAGCCGAATGTCCGGGGACCGGACCGCATCAGGCTAGCGACGCGGCGGCCCGTCGGGTGTAATGCTCACGACCGATGCAGTCCGTTTGCGCGCAGGCATCGGCTTGGGCGGACAGCGGCTCCGCCGCACACGCCATCTCGATCGGGGTGTCATGAGCACATCGTCGTCTGCATCAAATCTTCCGGGCTTCCGCGCGTCGGTCGTCGAGCACCCAAGCGTCGAGGACCGGGCGGCGCACGGCCGGTCCGCGCGCAAGGCCACGCCGCGCAGCAAGCACGCCGACTTCGCACCGCCGGTACGCCGCACGGACCCGATCGCGCTCCTTGAATCCCAGGCGACCACCCGCGTTCAACAGCTGGTTCCGATCCGCTACGGTCGGATGCTGGTCTCGCCGTTCACCTTCTATCGCGGTGCGGCCTTGGTGATGGCCAACGATCTCGCCACGACGCCGACGACGAACCTGCGCGTCCAGCTGTGCGGCGACGCGCATCTGTCGAACTTCGGGATCTTCGGCACGCCTGAGCGACGGCTGGTGTTCGACATCAACGACTTCGACGAGACCTCGCCGGGGCCGTTCGAGTGGGATATCAAGCGCCTTGCCGCCAGCCTCGAGATCGCCGGGCGCGACCGGGGCTTCACGGCGCTCGAACGTGAGGCCGCCGTGCGGGCGAGCGTCGCGAGCTACCGCACCGCGATGGCCGAGTTCGCGGGCCAAACCAATCTCGAGGTGTACTACGCGAGCCTCGACGTCGACCGCGCCCTGGTGGGCTACCGCCCGAGGGTGACCAAGGCGATGATGGCCCGCACCGAGCGGACGATCGCCAAGGCACGCACCCGCGACAGCATGCACGCACTGAGCAAGATGACCGAGATCGTCGACGGCGAGCCACGCATCAAGCCGGACCCGCCGTTGGTGGTGCGCGCCGAGGCGTTCATGAGCGAGGAGTTCGCCGCGCGCTTCACGGACTGGGTCCATCAGAACCTGCGCGCGTACCGGAACACCCTGGAGACCGACCGGCGGCGACTGCTCGAGGGCTATCGGTTCGTCGATCTTGCCCAGAAGGTGGTCGGGGTCGGCAGCGTCGGAACCCGCGCCTGGATGGCACTGCTGCTCGGACGCGACAACAGCGACCCGTTGTTTCTCCAGCTCAAGGAGGCCCAGGCATCGGTGCTCGAGGCGTTCTGTGGTGCCAGCGCCTACCGCAATCACGCCCACCGTGTCGTGGCCGGCCAGCGCCTGATGCAGGCCGCGGGCGACATCCTGCTCGGGTGGATGCGCGTCACCGGCATCGACGGGATCGAGCGGGACTTCTATGTACGCCAGCTCCGGGATTGGAAGGGCTCGGCCGAGATCGACGAGATGGTTCCCGAAGGCGTGAAGAACTACGCCGGGCTGTGCGGGTGGACGCTCGCGCGGGCCCACGCGAACTCCGGCGACCGCATCGCGATCGCCGCCTACCTCGGCCGATCCGACGTCTTCGATCGCGCCATCGTCGCCTTCGCGACCAAGTACGCAGACCAGAATGAGCGCGACCACGCCGCCCTCCTCGCCGCCGTCGACGGCGGCCGCATCACGGCGGAGACCGGTGTCTGAGCCGGTGCGCGTCGCACGCGGTCCGCACGGTCGCGGCGCCCGCGGCGCACAGAGGTGCGGGTGACCACAGCGAACCGTCCGCGCGACCTCGCGAGCTCGCCGTCGGCGGTCGGACCGCCGCGTGCCGGCTTGGTGCTCATCAGCCTCATCCTCGTGGCGGCCGTCGCAAACCTGAACCTGGCCGTCGCGAACGTCGCGTTGCCGTCCATCGGCGAGCACTTCCAGTCCAGCCAGACCACCCTTGACCTGATCGCCGTCGGCTACTCGCTCGGTTTGGCCTGCTCGGTGCTCTGGCTCGGCGCACTCGGCGACCGCTACGGGCGCAAGACACTCTTGGTCTTGGGCACGGTGTTGGCGATCCCGATGTCGCTGCTGGCCGCCTATGCCCCCTCGGACACCGTCCTGTTCATCGCGCGCCTGGGCGGCGGCCTGGCCGCGGGCATGGCCTTCCCGACGACGCTCGCGCTGATCACCGCGCTGTGGGCACCGGGCGCTGCCCGCACCAAGTCGATCGCGCTGTGGTCGGGACTTGGCGGCGCAATCGCCGCCCTCGGTCCGCTGCTGTCTGGACTGCTCCTGGAGCACTTCTACTGGGGTTCCGTGTTCTTGATCACGCTCCCGTTGGCGGTTGTCGCCATCGTGGTGGCCTGGATCTTCGTTCCCGCTCACGTCAACGAGAGCACCGAGCGGGTCGACAATCTGGGCGGCATCCTGTCCATGATCCTGGTCGCCTCGCTGATCCTGGCCATCAACTTCGCCCCGGTGCAGCAGGCCCGCACCGCGGCGCTCGCACTCGGCGGGATCGCGGTGGTCGCCCTGGTGGTCTTCGTCATCCGCCAGCGCCGCGCCGCAAACCCCTTGTACGACCTGCATGTTGCCGCGCGGCCACCGTTCTGGGTCGCAGCATGCGCGGGCATCATCGTCTTCGGCTCGCTGATGGGGGCGATGTTCATCGGCCAGCAGTACCTGCAGAACGTGCTGGGCTACTCGACGCTTCAGGCCGGGTTGTCGATCCTCCCCGCGGCGCTCCTGATGGTGCTCGTCGCCCCGCGCTCGGCGAAGATCGTCGAGGCGCGCGGCGCGCGTTTCACCCTGCTGTTCGGCTATGTGTTCGTGTTGCTCGGCTTCCTGACGATGCTCTTGCTCTGGGGTGAGCACGCCGCCTACTGGAAGGTCGGGCTCGCCTATGCCCTCGTCGGCATCGGCGTCGGCCTCGCCGGCACACCGGCGTCGCACTCGCTGACCGGCTCGGTGCCGGTGCGGCGGGTCGGCATGGCCTCCGGTACCGCCGACCTGCAGCGCGACCTCGGCGGTGCGGTGATGCAGTCGATCTTCGGCGCGCTCCTGACCGCCGGTTATGCGGCGGCGGCCAGCGCGCAGATCACGGCCAGCGGCGCAAACGTCTCGAGTTCCGTCCAGGAAGAGTTGACCAAATCCTTCGCGGGAGCGCAGGCGATCGCCAACGAATACCCGCAGAACTCGGCGCAGATCATCAGTGCGGCCAAGACCTCGTTCCTGCAGGGCGATCAGTGGGCCTATGCCGCCGGGATCATCGCGGTGCTCGTCGGTGCGGCAATCGTGTTCCGCTTCTTTCCCAAGTACGAGGACGAGCGGCGACTGCTGGCCGAATACGCCGCCGAGAGCGACGGCGACCCATCGTCCTGAGGCACCCCTAGAGCGCCGTGACGCCCCGCATGATCTCGTAGATGCCCACCCCGGCGGCCGCGACCAAGCCGATCGGCAGCGCAGGTGCATGTGCAACCACGCGTTTACGGCGTCGACGAAGCCCCGCGTGCGGTTGGGTGAGGCCAGATACGCGACCAGAGGGACCCAGACCAGCACGAACGACACCACGCTCAACGCGATCATGAACACGACGTGCGCGCTTCAGGTGGGCTCACCCTCGGCGATGTCCTTGAGCGCGGCCCGGTAGAAGACACCGGGGATCCCAGGATCGTGCCGAGAACGAACATCCCGCGCGGTGGGCCTTTGGCCAGCAGCCGCTGGATTGGCCCGAGGCCACCCGGCCGACCCGACGGCACTCCCGCGGGGTCGCGAACCCGGCGCCGTCGGCGTAGCACGCGCACGCCGGCAATCACGAGTCCGAGGATGCCGACGGCGATGCCGACGCCCGGCCCAACGTGGGGCGAGCCCCGATGGGGGGTCTGGCCGAGGCTCTGGAGGGCGGCCACGATCGCAATTCCCGCCGCCAGGCCGACCAGCCCGCCGCCCACCAGAAACCACACCAGCAGCCTCGGGGGCTGGGGCGACGCAAGCGTGACCGGCACGATTGCAAGCAGGACCGGCGAGAAGGTGGATGCAGAGGCGAGGATGGCGACGTGGGCAGGCACGCAGCCCCTGGGATCGGCTCGGAATGACGCGATGCCGTTGCCTCGCAGCGCCCGTGCGACACGGCGCGTAGCGCAGCCGCTGCCGCACCCGGCGCGGATACGGGGCACGACTCAGCCGATGGTGCACCGCCTCGCGCTCAGGCGCAGCGCGTGCCCGAGGTGCGAATCGTCCGGCCCGACGACGTGGCGACGGACTTGGCGCCAGGCCAGTTCGTCCCGACCAGGGCCGCGATCTCGAAGTAGTACGTGCCCTGACCGAGACTCGTGGTCGTGTAGGGATTGGACGTCACGCCGCCCTGCAATAGCGAGTACGTCCCCGAGGGCCCCGAGGTCGACGCGTAGATCGCATACGACGCCGCGTGGGCAACGGCGGTCCAGCCGATCCGCACCGTCTGGGACGCGCCCGACACGCACACGGCCGTCGGCCCCGAAGGGGCCGACGGCGCGGCCTGGCTCTGCCCCTGGCCGGAGCTTGATGACTGCAGCGCGACCGACCAGGTCGCGGCTGCAGCGATAGCACACGAGGCGGCGAGCACCGCCGCGAACACGATCACAGCACCCAGATTGCGGTGGCGGCGTGACACGGCGGTGCGGAGCCCGAACGTCGGCCGAGCGGCCGGTTAGCTGGTCCACGCGTCGGTGGCCGGGCTGGTGGTCGCAACTGCGGCACCGGCGGTGGCGGCGACGGCCGTCATGGCCGGCATCTTGAAGTACGTGCTCTCACAGGCGGCGGGCGTCGTGAGGGCCATGCTGGCGTCGTTGGTCAGCGTGACGACCAGCGTGCCGTTGGCGGCCACCGTGACCGGTGTCGTCAGCGTGTGTGCGCTGCCGCTGGTGCCGGTCGCGTAGTTCCACGCCACAAGCGAGGTCGATGACGTACAGCCAGACTGCGCGGTCGTCAGGGCCTGATCCGAGTAGCCGGCAGCGTAGGTCGTGTTGGCCGGCAGACTGAACCCGGTCACCGTGACGGGCGCCGCGTTCGGGTTGGTGATGGTGATCGACACATCACCGTTGCCGCCCGGGAACAGTTGATTGCTGAACGAGCCGGAGGTCGATGCCGTGACGGTCAGGTTCGAGACCGACTGGGACTGGGCGGAACCGGTACCACCGGTCAGGCCGATGGTCCAGTTGGTGGCCGCGAACACGACTGCGGCACCCACCACGAGCACGCCGGTGGCGGCCGAGGCGATCTTCATGCGGCGGGCGCGCTTGGCGTGGCCTTCAGAGTACTGCCAGGCGTCCGAGGAGTCGCCACCAAACATCTTCGAGAACTTTGACATTTTGAGTTCACTTTCATTTAGGGAACGTCCGGCCGCAGGTCGTCGAGGCCGAGATGGATGTGCAGGCCGAGGCGGTCTGCGAAAGCCGGTTGTCCGGGGCCCCCTGTGCTGCGTGGAGAGGAGGTGGACGATTCGACAGCTCTGACGCTAAGCGGCCGTTGTCAGCTCCCCCTTTCCGTTCCGTCAAGGTTGTCTCAAACCCGTTAAGGACCGACGGATCGGTGCCGACATGCCCCATTTGGGCACCGATCACGCAACGTGCGAGGTCGCGATCGCCCCGAGCCGGTCCGGTGCCGCCAGCAGGCCGCGCAATCGTCGCGGCGCCGCTCTAACAGAACGGTGACGGCGGTCGTACGGCCATCCGGATGCCACGTGGTGGGCGCCCGCCGCGGGCGCGCCCGCGGGTCCGGTGTCCAACGAACGGTGAATCGCAAATGGCCGATCTGATCGCCATCGGGTACCCCGACATGGCCACTGCGGACCACGCCGAAGAGGAGGTCCAGCGCCTCGCCAAGGACCTCATCATCCAGCCGATCCGCACCGTCTGGGACGCGCCCGACACGCACACGGCCGTCGGCCCCGAAGGCAAGTACAAAGTCACCACCAACCACCACATGGTGGGCGGCGACGCGGTGTGGGGCACGTTCTGGGGACTGTTGTTTGGCGTGTTGTTCTTCGTACCGGTGTTCGGCCTGGCCGTCGGCGCGGGCCTTGGCGCGCTGCTCGGGAAGATCGGCGAGTCCGGAATCGGCGCCCAATTCCAGGACCGGGTCCGGGACATGCTCAAGCCCGGTACCTCAACCCTGTTCCTCGTCGTCGAGATGGTCACCCCGGACAAGGCCGTTGAGGCGCTGCGCCCATTCGGCGGCACGGTCCTCAAGTCCTCGCTGTCCAAGGAAACCGAGGCCAAGCTTCAGGAGGCGCTACAGGGCAGCTGATCCCGCCCTCCCGCGCCCCGCTGCGACAGACCCGCGGGGCGCGGAACGGGCATGATCCGAACCGATGCCGGCGGAGCCCCAAACGACCCGCCCCGGACGCTGGGCGACGCTCATCGCCGCGACCAAGGCGGTCCGTGCGACCGACCCCATGCGAGTACAGGAGCTCGTCGCCGAACTGAGCGGACGTTCGCGCTGGCTGACCCCGCTGGCGTACCTGGCCGGCACACTTGCGGTCGTGTTCGACGGCATCACCCTGCTGCTCAAGTCATGGCGGCTGACGCTGCTGCAGCTCGTTCCGGCGGTGTGGATCTACGCCATGACCTGGAACATCCGCTCGCACATGCTCGCCCACCGCCACCCGCCGCTGTCCCACGTCACGCTCATCGCCGTCGCCGAGCTCTTGGTCGCGCAGGTGGCGTACTGGTGCAACGCGACCTTCGCGTACACGCTCACCCAAGACGGGACCCCGCGCATCGCAGCGGCGTTTGCCGAGGCCCGCCCGCACTGGCGGGCGATCAGCGGCCTGGCGCTGGCCACCGGCGGCCTGCAGGCGTTTGTCTGGCTGGCGCTGCCGGAATGGCGCCTGCGCGCCTTCTGGATCGCGCTGGTGGTGATGTTCGTCGTCCAGGTCTATTTGTTCGTGGCCCTGCCGGCGTGGTTGCTGGGTATCCGCAAGACCGGATCGCGACGCGAGCGCGGGCTGCAGAGCCTGACCACCGGCGCGTTGAGCGGGATCGCCGCGACCCCGGGATACCTGCTCAACCGAATCGGGCTCTTACTGCTGAGCGCCGGGGCCCTCTGGTGGGTTGGGGTCGGTGTCGTGGCGATCGCCGCCGTGATGCACGTCGCCGCCAGCTCGTCGGCGCGGGTGGTCAAGATGTCGGTGCGCTTGCGCCCCGGGACGGCGGACACCGGCGACGTGCCGGTCAGGTGACCTGCAACACCCGTAGCACGTCGGTGGTCCGCGAGTGCCCGTCGATCCCGGCGAGCACGACGACGATGTCCCCGGTACGCACCAGCCCGCGGTCCCGGGCGGTCGTGACCGCTTCCCGAACCATCTCCTCGTTGTCGGCAAACCCCGACAGCGGCAGCGCCGTCGCGCCCCAGCTGATCGCCAGCTGCCGAAGCACCCGCTCATCGGGGGTAAATCCGAGGATCGGCACCTGGGGCCGGTAGCGGGCGATCGCGCGCACGGTGAACCCGGATCGCGTCAGGCACAGGATGGCGTTGGCACCGAGTTCCTGGGCCACCCGCCACGCCGCGTCGGTCATCGTGTCGGTGATCCGCCGGTAGCGACCGTCACTGTTCTGCGGATCGTTGACCCGCAGGCGCGTGACGAGGCGCGTCCAGCCCTCGACGTCGAAGTTCGCATCTGCACGCGCACACAGGCGCGCCATCGTGGCGACGACGTTGACCGGATCGGTGCCCGTGGCGGTCTCGCCAGAGAGCATCACCGCGGAGGATCCGTCGAAGACGGCGTTGGCGACATCCGATGCCTCGGCGCGCGTCGGCGTGGGCGCATGGGACATCGACTCAAGCATCTGGGTCGCAGTGATCGCCGGCCGGCCATGGGCGATGCATTCGCGGATGATGTGCTTTTGCAGATGTGGCAGGTCTTCGATCGAGCACTCGATCCCCAGGTCCCCCCGGGCGATCATGATCGCCCCGGCGGCCTCGAGGATGCCCGCCAGGTTGTCGATGGCGCTGCGCGTCTCGATCTTGGCGACCACCAACGGCCCGCGTGGATGCGGCTCGGTTCCGAGGCGCCGGATGTCGTGCGCAGAACGCACGAACGAGAGCGCAACCATATCGACGCCCTCCTCGACGAACGCGTCCAGGATCCGCAGGTCGTCGTCGGTCGGTGTCGAGACGCGCAGACGCTCCGAGGGAATGTGCACGCCAGGCCGCCCGGTGAGCCGGCCGCCGTGGCTGACGATGGCCTCAAGGTGATCGCTCGCGGTATCGACGACTTCGATATCGATCGCACCGTCGCCGAAGCTGATGCGATCGCCGACCTCGATCCCGTCGAGCAGCGCCGCGTAGCCGACCTCGATCACGTCGGCCGTCGAGCGGCTGTTGCCGGGGACCAGCCGAATCCGCTTGCCGTCAGGTAGGTCGACGCCGTCACGTCCGAACGAGGCGGCGCGGATCTTGGGACCGGGCAGGTCGACGAGCGTCCCGACGTCGCGACCGGCCTCCCTGGCCAGCGTCCGGACGCGACGATGGACGACCAACGCCTCCTCGACGGTCCCGTGAGACAGATTCAGCCGCACGGCGTCCATGCCCGCGGCGATCATGCCGCGCAGCGTCGCATCGCTATCGGAGGCGGGTCCGACGGTCGCGAGGATCTTGGTGCGTCTACCTGAGCTTTCCATGCCGTCGGATCATAGGGGCACCGGGACCCCTCGGCACACGACCGCGGCGCTAACCGAGCTCGGACAGCCCGCCGATGACGTGCGCTCCGATCCCGTCGATGAACGCAACGGGATCGGCACCGAACGGCATCACGTGCACCTGCTCGACGCCCACGGCCGCATAGTCGCGCATCGCCTGGACGAATGCCGCCCCGCCAGCGGCATCGGGAACTACCGGCGCGACCCACAGTACGGTCTTGGCGATGGCCCGGTAGTCGGTGCCCTCGCGGGCGCAGTGTGCGGCCAGCACGTCGAACTTTCGCGCGATCTCGGCCGGGCCGATCTGCGG
>JADGPF010000026.1 GCA_017882585.1 Thermoleophilia bacterium | reverse complement strand
GGCTTTGGTTGTCTCCTGTCTAGTTCGGATCATCAGCCCGAACGACCCGCCCTTAGCGCACCTGAGGTGAGTGCCGGCGCTACGTGCGCGTGCGCACGAGACAGTGAACAGTGACCCCCTACGAAATACCGGGTCGCCATTCCGGTGCGACCTGGAATTGATATGCATATTTACAGCTATTGTTTGAGTGCCCCCGGCAGGACTCGAACCTGCGACACCAGGTTTAGGAAACCTGTGCTCTATCCCCTGAGCTACGGGGGCGCGACGCCGGCGCACGCCGTCGACTGACGGTTGGCAGCTAACCGGCGCGTCGATGATCGCAGACCGGACTCGGACCTGTCACTCACGCCGCGGGTGGCTACATCTAGCTGCCGGCGAGCGGGTATCCGGACGAGGCCACGAGCTTTCCGGCCGGCCCCGCCAGCACGGCATCCAGAATGGTTGTCGTGACGTTCTGGATGACCTGCGCCGCCGACGAATCGTTGCGGACCGTACCGACCACGATGTCGGGATCCCGATTGACGAGCGCCGGCCACGCGTACACCGGGTTCGACACGCAGGACCGGTTGAGCAGACAGACCCAGCCGCGCGTGCCGACGTCGAGCACCAAGCCGCCACCGCTGCCCGGTGCGAGGGTGACCGCGCTTCCTCCGTTGGTGAGCTGGTCCTGCGGACACGCGAACGACAGCGAGGTGACGACGCGCGTACCGGCGGGCTTCGAGCCGGCACCCGGCGTGTCGGTCTCCTGGTAGATCACGCCCGCGAGACTTTGGCCTGGCGTCGCCCCGCTGCCTGCGAATAGCCATCCGAGCGGATTCGGCACCGTCATGGGCTCGAGGACGTCCGTGCAGCCGAATTGCTCGCCAAGGAGCGTCTGCTCGGGTTGGTTGATCGGCGCGTCGCGCCACTTGAGCGACGCCAGCTGCGGGCTGTTCGCGTTCGGGTCGAGGGCTGCCAGCTTCCAGATCGCGAGTGCGCGGTAGGGACGGGTCGTGCCGACCGGCATCGGCCGCCAATACATGTTGTTCGCGCCGAGGAACACGGCATTTGCACCGCGTGCAAGCGCGGCGGTCAATGTGGCGCGCATCCCCGTCGTCCAGTACTCGGTGTGGGAGCCGAATACGAGCGCATGTGCTCTGCCGACCACGCTCACACCGCGATCAAGGTCCGGGTCGGTCACATAGGACACGTCGAGTCCGTGCGACTCGACAAAGCGCACAAGCGGATAGTCGTCGCCGGCCAAGGACACCATCCCGAACCCGTCATAGGGACGGTTGAGGCTGACGATCCGCGAGGTGCGCGGCATCGAATACGCGTCGAAGCCGCCCCACGTGTTGTACATCTGCCACGTGTTCGTTGAGAGCACCTCAACGAGCTTGGTGGTGTGTGTGGCGTCACGGACGACAAGCGGGATCGCCCCCGGGTGCCGGCCTCCGCCCAGCGGTACGAGCCGCAGCTCGTAGACGCCTTGCGTCCATGTGTGCGGGATCGTGAAGCTCACGGACGGCCTCCACGGCGCGGTGACCGTGTTCGTCCCCGGTGCAACCGCCTCCCAGGTCTTCGGTCGCAGCACGCGTACGACCGCGCTGGTCCAGACCCTGCGGCCACCCGTCCCTCGGTAGTAGCCGAGGCGCCATGCGACGATCCGAACCACGATCGGCCGGGTGGAGTGGGTGCCCAGGTACAGCGTCACTCGTTGCCCGCAGACGGCACTGGTCGTATTGGCGTACCCCTGAACGGACGGGAGCGCTGTCGTGACCGGAGGTTCCCAGCCGGTCGCACCGGCACGTGCGTTTTCCCGGGCGACGCCGATCGCCGCGCAGGCCCCCGGCACGGCGGCGGCTCCCCGGGCCGCCGTGATCGCACCCAACGCGATCACGAGCGCGAGTACCGCCACAATCGACAGCCGTGGCCGTGCGCCTCGCGCCGATTCGTCGCCCTGATTGTGCATGACGGGGGACCGTACTAGGTCCAATACGGCATCGCGTCACCGGCCGGGCATCCCGGCAGCGAGGGTCAGGCGGTTGAGATGTACGGCTCCCAGCTCGCCGGCCTGCGCGGTGCAGCGACGGCGATGAAGACATCCGATGCCGGTGCCCGCGGCGCCGCATGCGGATGCATGCCGATCTCCTCCGGGAGCCGATCGGCCTTGCGGATGTTGCACGGCGCGCAGGAGGTCACGACGTTGTCCCACGACGAGCGCCCGCCACGGCTCTTCGGCACGACGTGGTCAACGGTCAGTCGGGCCGTGGCGCCGCAGTACTGGCATCGGTAGTTGTCTCGCGCAAAGACCGCGCGTCGGGAGATCTTGCGCTTTTCGTTGCGCGGCACGCGCACGTAGTTCACCAAGCGAATCACCAACGGATACACGTGCGTTGCCGTCGAACTCCGCAGCGCACGATTCGCGCGCTCGAGGACCTCCGCCTTGTTCTTGAGCACCAGCACGACGGCACGCTGAAGGGAGCACACGTTGATGGGCTCGAAGGTCGCGTTGAGCACGAGAACCTGCTGTGCCATGTCCCTCAATCGCTGGGCGGACGGCGTGATCCTGCGTCAGTGTAGCCCGCCGCGAAGCCCGCAACAGCACGTCCCGTACTTGTAAAGGTTTCGCGCGTGTTCGGCGGGACCACGGCGCGCAGGACCCACCGACCCCGTGGTTAAGGTCCTCCACTTTGGCGCCGATCAACTAGGCAAGGAGGCCGTATGAAACGTATGGGGCTCATAGCGTCAGGTATCGCCGCCGTGGCAGGCGCCGCACTCGCGATCGCTCCGGCGGCCGGGTCGACCTCGACCCCACTGACGATCGTCTACGACACCACGTCGACGACCCACCAGCTCGTGTTCCCACGCGGTGGGCATGGCCTGAGCCCGATCCGCGGGGCACTGCGTCAGGACCCCGGCCTCGGCGGGATGTTCGCGCCGGGCAACAACGCCCCGTACCGTGTCGCCAAGGTTTCCGGGGCCACCCTGTACCGCATGTCGGTCTCCCAGATGGCCGCGACGCTCGAGCGCTCGATTACGCGCGGCAAGTACGGCGCCCAGGCGCACCTGGTCACCGTCGACGAGCTGATGGAGACCTTCGGCGATCAGGGCACCGCCGGCATCCGTTTCTCTGACGCCATGCGAATTCTTGCGTCCCAACAGAGCCCCTGGGGCGGGACGTGGGCCTCCCGCGTCGAGGTCTTCGTCGCCCCCGGAATCGTGTCGTCGATCGCGATCGGTCGCGGTCCGCAGCACAATCTGGCTCCCAACGGCCGCCGCCAGTACCGGAGTTGGGCGGGTGTGATGCCCGGCATCGCGCTCGCGGGAGGCGTGCACCTCGAGATGTACCACGGCAGCGGGGCACCGCTGACGGCATTCTCGGCCAGCCTGTGGCGCCGCTCCCCGGGCGCGTTTCTCGATTTGCTGTCCCGATACGGCGGCAGCGCGTCGAAGGTCCATTTGGTGTTCACCTCGACGACCGTGCCGGCCGGTGCGCCGCGGGGCTGGGGCGATGCAATGGAGGCTTCCTGGAGTCTCGCTCGCTCGACGGCCGCGGGTCGCACCCTGCTTGCCAACGGACCCGACGCGTACCGACTCGGGCGGCGCGCGTCCGAGTGGCTCAGGGAGTTCAACCGCTCCTTCCCCGGATAGCCGTCGGTCGACCGGGGCTCGGCAGCCGTGGTCAGTCCGGCGCGCCCGCCGGATATGAGCCCAAGTCGACGACGTGGGCGAGCCCCTGCTCCTCGATCGCCTGTATCGCGGCCGCGACCGACAGGTCCCGCTCCTGGCTGCCCTCGATATCGATGAAGAACAGGTAGCGGCCCAGCCCGGTCTTGGCCGGTCGGCTCTCCAGTTTGGTGAGGTTGACTGCGCGGAGGGCGAACTCCTGGAGGATCGCCAGCAGCGCACCGGGCCGGTCGCGGGTCAGCATGCAGATGATCGAGGTCCGGAAGCGTCCGGGGCCGGTGGCGTCCACCGGCTCGGTGCCGATCAGCACGAATCGCGTGCTGTTGTTCGGGTTGTCCTCGATGTCGGCAGCCAAGACCTCGGCGCCGTAAATGTCAGCGGCCCGCAGCGGGCCGATGGCCGCCCAGGCCTCCTCAGGGTGTGCGCAGACGATCCGCACGGCCTCCGAGTTCGAGGTTGCGGCCACGATCTCCGCATCGGGCAGGTTGCGCCGCAAGAAGTGGCTGCACTGGGCCGGGACCATCGGGTGGGTGACGATCCGCTGGATCTGGGCGATGCCCACGCCGTGCCGAGCGATCAGATGCTGGCGGATTGGATGGATGGCCTCGGCGCGGATGACAAGGCCCTGCGGCCCGAAGGCCAATTGGTCGAGCGTTTGAGGCACCGACCCCTCGATCGAGTTCTCCATCGGCACGAGCGCCTGCGGCACGTCGCCGGACGCCACCGCCGCGAAACAGTCAGCCACCGTCATGTACGGCACGCCTTCGACGCCTGCTCCGGGTCCAAACAGGGTCAGCAACGCCTCTTCGGTGAACGTCCCTTCTGGACCGAGGTATCCGACCCTCATACGGCCTGATCCTGGACGTTGCCGGTGGCCATCGCGATCGCCGTGAGCTCCTCCGGAGACAGCCGCTGTTCCGAGACGCCATTGGTCACCTCCTTGACATACATGCGCGCATGATCACGCGCATGCAGGCAAGTCATCACGCTCCCGGTGCCGGATGCGTCAAGCAGCGCGATCGACCACGACTGTTGGCCGCCCATGTCGCCGTACGCGTCATACCGGACGACCCCGTTGACGCGCAGGCACTTCCCGATCTCACGCTCCGAGCTTTCGGCCAGGTCGTCGACCTGGGTCGTCAGCTGGCGGATGGCCTGATCGACGGCCAGCACGTCGCGGCGCAGTGTGGCGTGCAGGTCGACAAGGTTGCCGGTCGACCCGTCGGGCAACAGGACCGTCTGCGCACCGCGCAGCCGGCGCACGCGTACCCACAGCACGACCGTCAAAATGATGGCGATGATGCCCAGGATGCTGGCGGCAATCAGGCCGGCGATAGCCGCCGTAGTCATCGACGCGACCTCAGCTGAACGTGACCGTGATCGGGTAGTCGGCGGCGTTGTTGGCGATGTTCTGCTCGCCGGGAACCGTCGCGACCTGGATATGGAGCAACCCGAGGGTCCCCAGCTTGACCTGGCTCGCCTGCGGTCCGGGGACCGAGATCACCACCTGCTGGCCCGGGTTGATCGAGGAGATCGTGTTGGTCTGCACGTCGACCGGCGTCGTCCCGTAGCCCAGGGACGCGCTCACCTTAATGTTGTTCTCCACGAAGGACCCGCCGTTTTGTACGGACACCGCCCAGTGCAGGTTGCTCGATTCGGCGATCTTCTCGGCGATTCCCGGGGTCAGGGTGATCGACCCCGGCTCGGCGACAACCGACACGAGGCTCAGCCCGTGCGGCGCACCCTGACCGGATGACTCCGCGCCGACTCGGCGCAACGACCCCAGCAGGCGAGCGGCGCCGGTCGGCAGCACGTAGGTCTGGTTGGCGCCCTGCAGGAATGTCACCGAGTTGGCACTCGGGACCGAGACGCCCGTGATCGACTCGTTGCGCAGCGCCTGCGCGGTCTCGCTCAGATACGAGTCCTGGACGATCACGTCTGAGGCCAGGAACTGCTGCATCGGGCTCGCGATCGATTGCGCCGCGGCGACCTCGGAGGTCGAGTGCACGATCGACTGCAGGTTCGTCGAGAGTGCCTGGAGCCCGTCCTGCCGGTACTGGAGCGCGAGCACCAGCGCATGGTTCGCGTCGACGACGCCCGACGGCGCGTCCAAGCCTTGGGCCTGCTCGGTCTGGCTGGTCGCCTGGGTTGCCAGTGCCTGCAGATCGGCCTGAAGTTGGGCAGGTGGGTGGCCGCTGGTGTTCTGCATCGTGCGGATGAGGTTGGCGCCCAGCGCGGCGGACGACTGGGCGATCTGGCCGGAGGTGGTCACGTATGACGTGTAACCGTCGACCAGGCGGTTGCGCTCGTAATTGCGCACTATGAGGACGATGACCGCAAGCACGACCACGACGAGCACCACCCCGAGCAGGGCGCGGACCCGCGGGTTCGCAAACGGCGACTCGTTCGGGCGCGTCCGGGGTGGCCGTCCGGATGCCCCGCCCGAGCGCCGGCGCGGACCGGTCGCCCGACCCCGCATTCGCCTCGCCCGCGAGGCGCTCGCCGCATCGCCGGTCGGCGCAGCGCCGGACTCCTGCGGCTCATCACGGGAGATCTCGTCGAACCCGAAGTCCTCGGGCTCGGCCTTGGGAACGATCTCCTCGCCCCGATTTTGCCGCTCGAGCTCGGCGAAGAACCCGTCCGGGTCCTCGAGTTCGTCATCGGCCATGAAGTCGCTGTGACGCTCGCCCGGCTCCCCCGAGGGGGGAATGCGATTGCGCCCGGTCTCGCCCGTGTCATCAGGCGGCCCGCTTGGGGGCATGTCCTCCGAATCGGCCACGGCTTACGACCCCTGTCGGAGTACGTGTGAAAACCAACTCACTGCTGCTGCTTGAGGTGGGCGAGGGGGGACTCGAACCCCCACGCTGCAATGAGCACTAGACCCTGAACCTAGCGTGTCTACCAAT
Organism: Thermoleophilia bacterium; assembly: GCA_017882585.1. Taxonomy (GTDB): domain Bacteria; phylum Actinomycetota; class Thermoleophilia; order Miltoncostaeales; family Miltoncostaeaceae; genus CAITWD01. The sequence continues at coordinate 65,358 of JADGPF010000026.1, read as the reverse complement.
TCCACCACTCGCCCCACGACGCCCTGTCGAACGGACGGTCGGCGAACCCTACCACGGACATTCTTGGCGGCAACACGGCGCAGCCCGCGGGGCGCGGCAGGGACGAATTGCCCCGCGGCGAACAGGTTAGCCTGATGGGACCAGGCCGCCCGGATATCGCGCTGGGCCGCTACCGGCTCGGCCGCCTCTTGGGCCGTGGTGCGACCTCCGCGGTCTACGTCGCCGAGGACATCCACTCCGGGCGCACCGTGGCGGTCAAGACCATCCCGGCATCGCCGGACTTGCTGTCGCGGATCGAGGTGGAGATCCGTGCTGCCCAGCGACTCGAGCATCCAAACATCGTGCGCCTGTTGGACTGGGGCCGTGGCTCCGAGCTCGTCTACCTGGTCTGGGAACTCGTCGACGGCCCGTCGCTGGGCAAGGCGTGCAGCGAGCGACGCCCGACCACCGGTTGGGCGACTCAGCGGATCATGGAGGTCCTGGCCGCACTCGAGCACGCCCACAGCCGCGACATCGTCCATCGCGACGTCAAGCCCGAGAACATCCTGATCGATGCCAATGGTCATGCCCGACTCGCCGACTTCGGCGTCGCCCGGCTGACCGACCACGCCACGATGACCTCAGTGGGTTCGCTGGTTGGAACCATCGCCTACATGTCCCCCGAGCAGGCGCGCGCGCTCACGGTCGGACCGCCAAGCGATGTCTACTCGGCGTGTGTCGTGCTCTATGAGTTGCTCGCCGGCGTCAACCCGCTCGCCGGAGCGTCGACCGCCGACACGGCCCGACGCGCCGCGATGGGCGACATCACGCCCCTCCAGGACGTGCGCGCGGATCTCCCCCACAGCCTCGCGGACGCAGTCACGCGCGGGCTCGCACGCAACCCCGATGATCGGCCGACGGCGCGAGAGCTGCGCCATGATCTGGACGCCGCCATCAACGGTGCGCGCGAGCACGTCCAGCGCCAGCAGCGCCTGCGGCGCGTCCGGGATCCGGCGATCTCGCTGGTCGCGACCGGTCTTGCGGCGGCGGCGGTCCTCTGCGGTCTGAGCAACCTGCACGCAGGCGAAATCGCGATCGGCGCGAGTGCCGCAGGCGCGACCGCGTTGCGGTGGCCGCGCCTGGCGGCGATCGTTGTCGCGCTGGCGACGGTGCTGCTCGTCGGGCGCACGAGCATCGGCGCCGCGATTCTCGCCGCGATCGGCCTGAGTGCGATGATCGCGACTGGCTGGCAGTGGCCACGCCGGCTCGGTGCCCCACTGGTCGCGGTGGCCGCCGGTTGGGTCGGGCTGCTCCCGCTGGCCTGCATGCTCAGCGCGGGTATCAAGTCGACGCGTGAGCGCGTCTGGGCGATTGTCTGCGGTCTCGCGCTGACCTTTAGCTGGGAGCTGTGGACCGGTCGACCGCTCCTGCTCGGCCCGGCCGCATCCCGGCCCGCGAGCGAGGTGCTCGCCGGAGTTCGGGACCCGGCCGCAGCCATCCACCGCGTCCAAGTGTTGCTGTCCGGGTCCTGGTGGATCGTCTGGGGCGCCGCCGGGCTCCTCGTCGCTGCCCTGGCCGCGCCGCTGGTCCTTCGAGCGCGTCCGGGCACGCAGCGGGTTCTCGCCTGTCTGGGTTGGGCGGTCGCCGTCGGCGGCATCGCGGTCGTCGGGTTGCCGGACCCCGCGGTGGGTCTGGCCGCCGTGGCTCCCTCGGCTATCCTCATCGTCGTCTGGGCCGTTCGCCCATGGCGTACCCTTTCGCGGATAGGTGCCGAGCCACGGTCCGCTACCCTGCGTGGACCGATCTGATGAGCGTATTTCGACGCATAGAGCAGTCGCTTGAGACCACGTTCGAACGTGGCTTTCGGCGCGCCTTCAAGTCCCAGCTGCAGCCCGTTGAGCTCGCCCGCAAGCTGGCACGCGAGATGGACGTCAACAAGACGATCTCGGTCGCCAAGGTCTACGTGCCAAACGAGTACACGGTGCACCTCTCGCCGCAGGACCACGCGGCATTCAGCAGCTATGAGGCGACGCTCACGCACGAGCTGGCCACGTACCTCGAGGCACATGCGCGCGGCAGCGGCTTCTCGCTGGTGGCGCCGCCGACCGTCGCGATGACGACCGACCCGGACCTGCGCAGCGGCGAGTTCGGCATCAGCTGCCGGATGGCCGACGCACCGGTGCCCGAACCGGGTCTCGCCCCAAACTCGGGTAGCCCTGCCGCCGAGGCCGAGGCCCCGCTGCCGGACGATTCGCTCGGTGCCGTGCCGACACCCGTCGCCACGCCCTCCGTACCGGTTGCCGCGGCAAATCCTGCCCTGGCCGGCGTCAGCGGAACCCAGGTCATCTCTGCCGCAGACGCGCAGGCGTCTGGCCTGCACCCCGAGACGATGACGCTCATCCTCGACCGCGAGCGCATCCCGCTGACCAAGCGCGTGACGTCCCTTGGCCGCAGCCGGGAGCGCGACGTGGTCGTCGCAGATCCCAACGTCAGCCGTCATCACTGTGAGATCCGCCACGTCGGCTACGACTATTTCTTGATCGACCTGGATTCCACCAACGGGGTCTCGGTCAACGGGCGTCCGGTCACACGGCACGCATTGGCCGACGGCGACGTCATAACGATGGGGGCCACACAGATACGCGTCGAGGTCTCGTGATGCGCGCACCCGGTGTCGGGACGAGCGCATGACGAGCACCCAACTGTTACTTAGCCAAGCGGCGATCCTGGTCGTGCTGTTCGGCGTGGTGGCCTGGATCGTGCGGTCGTCCGCGCACCAGATCAAGATGTCATCGCCACCTCCGCTCGCGCTCGAGGATCCCGTGGAACCGCGCGTCACCCCGACCGCCGCGCCCGCCGCCTCGCCGCCTGCGCCCGTGGTTCGTACGCCATCGCCCCCGTTGCCCGAGCCAGCCCCGGTGTCGGTCGCCGTCGCGGCCGCCGCCGTGCCCTTCGGGGCCCCCACTACCGACAATGCCGAATCCGAGGTGGACGACATGGGACGCTCAGACCACGCCAGCTTCGACTTTGGCGCCAACCTGAGCCCACGGCTGGTCATCGAGGCCGGGCCGGGACTGACGGTCGGCACCGAGCTGCCGCTGGAGAGTGGGCTGTCGATCGGACGTGCGGCGACCAACGCGCTCGCCGTCGACGACGCGTTCATGTCCCACATGCACGCGCGCATCCTGCGGCGCGGGCCGTTCTTCTACGTCGAGGACCTCGGCTCGACCAACGGGACCTTCATCAACGATCAGCGCATCACCGGCGATGCGCAGCTCCGCGTGCACGATGAGCTGCGACTCGGTGGAACCGTGCTGCGTTACGAGGAATAGCCCGTGGCGGACGCGCCGCTGCATGTCGTCGAGCTCGCTCGCCATACCGATACCGGACGCGTCCGCGACCACAACGAGGACCGTGCGTACGCGCACGACGAACTGGTCGCCGTCGCCGACGGGATGGGCGGCGCAGCCGCCGGCGAGGTCGCCGCACAGCTGGCGATTCGCGCCATCCGGCAGCTGACCGGTCCGATCGACACGACGAGTCTGCGGACCGCGCTCGAGTCGGCCAACAGCGCGATTCGCCGCACCGCCGCCAGCGACCCGTCCAAGCAGGGCATGGGAACGACCATGACGGCGGTGGCCGTCGACAACGGGCTCGCCCAGATCGTCCACGTCGGCGATTCGCGCGCGTACCTCTGGCGTGACGGGGAGTTGCGCCAACTGACCGATGACCATTCGGTCGTCGCCGAAATGGTGCGCCGGGGCACGCTCTCGGCCGATGAGGCACTCCAGCATCCCCACCGCAACGTGATTACCCGCGCACTTGGCGCCGAACCGGATGTGGTGGTCGACGCCACGACCGAAGACCTGCGGCCCGGCGATGTCCTGTTGCTTTGCAGCGACGGCCTCTATACCGAGGTCGACGACGCCGGAATCGCGGCCGTGATGCGCGACCTGCCCGGCCTCGACGATGCGGCCCACGCGCTGGTCGAGTGCGCCAACCAGGCGGGCGGAGCCGACAACGTCACCGTCGTGCTCGCCCGGGTCGGATACGGGCCGCTGCAGCGTTCCGCGCGCCCGGATTCCAGCGGGACCACCCAGGAGCATCCGACCATCGACGGCGCCGCCCACACGGACCGCCCACCCGCCGCGGCACCGGCAATCGGCGCACGCGTCCTCGAACCCGCGGGCGCGGGTCGCCGCCGCGTGTCGCGTACCGGGCTTCTGATCGGCGCGGCCGTGCTGGTTGTGCTCGTGATGATCGGCGGTGCCTGGTGGGCGATCTCGCGGAGTTTCACGATTCAACCCGGCCCCGGGCACACCGTGTGGGTGGATCAGGGCGTCAAGCTCGGGCCGATCGATCTGACCTCCACCTGGCAGGACACCGGTGTACCGGTCGCCGCGGTTACGGCGGGCCAGTTGTCCCAGCAGCTGGGCAGCGTCGGCGGCGAAGGCGCCACGGTGCACACTGCGGTCAACATGGTGTGGGCCAATGGACTGGCCCCGATCCCGTCCATTACCGCTGCACCGACGCCGCCCACCCACGCGAAGACCGGCGGCTAGATGTCGCCACGCACGCGCGAACTCGGTCTGCTGCTGCCGGCCGCGGTCGTCGGCCTGCTCGGTGCCGCCAGCGTGGCCAGTGCGCAGTCGCGCAGCCTCGAGGCCGGGCCGGTCGCGGTGATCGGCGTGATCGCGGGCCTGTTCGTGCTCATGCACATCGCGCTGCGTCTCCGGGCACCACAGGCCGATGCATACCTGCTGCCGATCGTCGGGATGATCACCGCCCTCGGCATGGTCACCCTGTACCGGATCAACCCGGTGCTCGCACGCGAGCAGGTGCTGTGGCTCGGGGTCGCGACGGCCGTGTTCATCGGGGTGCTGATCTTCATTCCCGACCACCACATCCTCGAGCAATACCGCTACCTGTTCGGCATCTCCGCGGTTGCGCTGCTGATGGCGACGGTGGTATTCGGCACCAACATCTCCGGCGCAAAGCTGTGGATTCGGCTTCCGGGCGGTCAGACGATTCAGCCGAGCGAACTCACCAAGGTCCTGCTGGTCATCTTCCTGGCGGGGTACCTGCGCGACAAACGCGAGCTGCTGGCGATCCCGACCCGGCGGCTGGCCGGTATCCCGGTGCCGCCAATTGCGGTTCTCGGGCCGATGCTGCTCGTGATGGGAACCTGCCTCTCGGTACTGGGCCTGCTCAACGACTTCGGTACGCCGCTTTTGTACTTCGGGGTCTTCGTTGCGATGCTGTACGTGGCGTCGGGACGCGGGGCCTACGTGGTGGCGGGCCTGGGTCTGTTCGTGGTGGGCGCCGTCGGCGTCTGGGCGGTGATCCCGCACGTGCAGACCCGCGTCGATACGTGGCTGCATCCCTTCTCGGACGCCCAGGGCCAGGGATACCAGATCGTGCAATCGATCTACGCACTTGCCAATGCCGGCATGATCGGGCCGGGTTGGGGCCAGGGCTATCTGCTTGCAACCGGGGGCAACTATGTGGTCCCGGTGCTCGATACGGACTTCATCTTCACCGCCTATGCGGCCGAGCTCGGGCTCCTGGGCGCAGTCGCACTGTTGTGCCTGTTCATCGTGCTGGTTGCCCGCGGGTTCACGATCGCGGCGCAGGCGCCCGACGGGTTTTCCAAGTTGCTGGCCGTCGGCCTCGCCACGACGCTGGGCATCCAGGCATTCGTGATCGTCGGGGGCATCGTGCGCGTGATCCCGCTGACCGGGGTCACGCTGCCGTTCATGAGCTATGGCGGCTCGAGTGTGGTCACCAACTTCGCGATCATCGCGCTGCTGGCGGTCACCAGCCACCGCACCCGTGTGCCCTACCGCCCGCGCGTGCCGCGGCGCGTCCGCGCCGAGGCGGAACGGGCGCTCGCCATGGAGGGCGCCGGTGAATAGGTCGATCAGCCGGGTGTTCTGGGTGCTCTCCGGCGGCTTCGTCCTGCTGGCGTTCGCGTTGGGTTACTGGCAGGTCATCCATGCGAGCGCGATCAACGACCGCCCGGGCAACCCACAGGCAATCCAACGTATGCGCCTGGTCGCCCGCGGGCCGATCGTCGCGGCCGACGGCACGCCCCTCGCCGTGAGCGTGAGCAACAACGTCAGCGGCCAGGTGGTGTATCACCGGACATACCCGAACGGCACATTTGCCCCGCAAACCGTCGGCTATTCGAACATCACCCAGGGGTCCACGGCGCTTGAGCTCAGCCAGAACGGGTGGTTGACCGGCGACTACGGCGCCGAATCGCTGCTGGTCCGCCTCGGTCTGCGCTCCAAGCACGGGGCCGCCGTCCACACCACGTTGATCCCCGCCGCACAGCGGATCGCAACGCAGATGCTGGCCGGGCAGCAGGGCGCCGTCGTCGCGCTCGATCCGCGCACCGGGGCCGTGCAGGTGATGGCATCCTCACCGGGCTACGACCTCAACAAGGTCGACCAGCACTTCGCATCGATTCTCACCCAGCCGAACAGCCCGCTGGTCAACCGCGCGGTGCAGCAGGGGTATCCGCCCGGATCGACGTTCAAGGTCGTCACGGCGACGGCCGCCCTCCAGACCGGCCTGTTTACGCCGACAAGCATGTTCAACGACACGGGGTCAATCATTGCGTCGGGTCAACCGCTGCGGAACTTCGCCGGAGAGAAATTCGGACCGAACACGTTGACCTTTGCCCTCACGCACTCGATCAACACGACGTTTGCCAAGGTCGGGTTGGCGCTCGGCGCCGAACGCCTCGGATCGACGATGGACGCGTTCGGATTCGGCCGGGCACCGTCGGTCGACCTTCCCGCCGGTATGGTCGTCCCGTCCGGCCGCAAAGACCCCAAGCTCAACCTCCTGCCCAGCAACCAGGCCGGCGAGGACACCGCCCGGATCGGCATCGGCCAAGAGCAGCTTCTGGTGACGCCGCTGCAGAATGCGATGGTCGCCGCCGCGATCGCCGATCACGGGACGATCATGACCCCGTATCTTGTGCAGCGCGTCACCGACACCGGCGGGTCCGTGCTGATGACGCACCATGACACCGTCTTCTCCACCGCAACCACCCCCGCGGTCGCCGCCGAGGTAACCACAATGATGCGCGACGTCGTTCAAGAGGGAACCGGTACCGCCGCCGCGCTGTCGGGCCTCGACGTCGCCGGCAAGACCGGCACCGCCGAAACGTCACGTACGGGGATCAACGACGCGTGGTTCATCGGGTTTGCGCCATCGTCAGCCCCGACGGTCGCGGTCGCGGTGGTCATCGAGAACACCGCCAGCCAAGGTGGCGTCGTGGCGGCACCGATCGCGCGAGCGATCATGCAGGCGATCATCGCGAGGAGCAACTAGTGGGCGACTTTCGGCCGGGCGAGATCGTCGGCGGGCGCTATGAGATCATCGAGCTGCTCGGCAGCGGCGGGATGGCCAACGTCTACCGCGCCCACGATCCGCACCTGGGCCGTGACGTGGCGGTCAAGGTCCTGGCGGACCGCTACACCGCCGATCCGTCGTTCGTCGAGCGCTTTCGGCGCGAGGCGTCAGCGGCGGCCCAGCTGAACCATCCGAACATCGTTCAGGTGTTCGACCGGGGCGAGACCGACGGGACCTACTTCATCGTCATGGAGTACCTGACCGGTCCCGACCTCAAGTCGCTGATCCGAACCCGTGGCGCGCTACCGCCGCTCGAGGCGATCGACAACACCCAGCAGATCCTGGGCGCACTCGCGGCGGCTCACCGCCGCGATGTCATCCACCGCGACATCAAGCCCCAAAACGTCATGCTCGCCAGCGATGGCCTGCTGAAGGTCACCGATTTTGGTATCGCGCGCGCCGGGGCCGAGTCGGAGATGACCGAGGCGGGCTCGGTCATCGGCACCGCGCAGTACCTGTCCCCCGAGCAGGCCCACGGCGGTGAGCTCACGAGCGCCAGCGATTGCTACTCGGCCGGCGTCGTGCTGTACGAGATGCTGACCGGCCGCGTGCCGTTCGACGGCGAGCGTCCGGTCGTCGTGGCGATGAAGCAGATCAACGAACCCCCCGTGCCTCCGCGCACCTACGAGCCTGACATCCCGCCAGCCCTCGAGGCGGTCGTCCTGAAGGCGCTGGCCAAGCGACCCTCCGAGCGCTACCGCAGCGCGGAGGAGTTCTCGGCCGCGCTCGCCGACGTTCGGCGCCAGATCGATCCATCGAGCACCGGCCAGCACACCATGCTGCTCGGCGTCGTCGCCGGGGAGGGCGCGGCGCAGACGACGCTGATGGCCGTGAGCCCGCCACCGCCCGCCCAGCCGACGGCGACCACGCCCCTGTCGGGCAGCACGCCCCCGCCGGAGACGACGGCGGCGGCCAAGAAGAAACGCAACCGCACCACGGCGATCGTGATTGCCGTGATCGTCGTGCTGGGCATCGCCGCCGTGACGGCCGTCTTGCTGCTCGCACGCGGCAGCGGATCGAGCAACTCGGTCACGGTTCCAACCGACATCTCCGGACAGACTGTCAGCGCCGCGAAGGCCGAGCTCACGGCACTCGGCCTGAGGCCCGCCACCAAGACCGTCCCGAGCTCGACGGCCGACAAGGGCCTCGCCGTGGGAACCGATCCGGCCGGCGGGCAATCGGTGAAGAAGGGCAGTACGGTGATCATCAACGTCGGGGGCGGACCCAAGACGACCACGGTGCCCAACGTCGTCGGCCTTTCGCAGTCAGCGGCGACCACGACGCTGCAAGCCGCCGGTTTCTCGGTGACCGTGATTCAATCGTCAAGCTCAAGCGTCCAGACCGGCATCGTGATCTCGCAGAGCCCTGCTGCCGCGACCCAGCTCGCCCCGCAGCAGACCGTGACGATCAACGTGAGTACCGGCGCGACGGTGCCCAACGTGGTCGGGAAGTCGCTCTCATCAGCGACGCAGCTACTCAGGTCGGCCGGACTCTCGGTCGGCACCGTGACCGACCAGTCGAGCTCGAATGTCTCGAGCGGTGACGTGATCTCCCAGAGCGTGCCGGCCGGCTCTGCCGCCCAGTCCGCAACGTCCGTCGACCTGGTGGTGAGCTCGGGGCCGGCGACGGCGACGGTCCCGAGCGTGATCGGCCAGACGAGTGCCACGGCCTCGTCGAATCTCCGGGCGGCGGGATTCAGCCCAGTCGCCGACACCGCCTACAACTCGGCGACCGCCGGCACTGTGTTTGCACAGACGCCGAACGCGGGAACCTCGCTCGCCAAGGGCTCGACCGTCCGGTACACGGTGAGCCTCGGCCCGCAGACGACGACCACCTCGACCGGAACGACATCGACGCCGGCGCCTCCGCCCGGATGAGCGCGACGACCACGGTCCTGATGCTGATGGGCGGCCGCAGCAGCGAGCACGAGGTCTCGCTGTCGTCGGCGCGCGGGGTGATGGGCGCGCTTGATCCGCAGGAGTTCACGCTGGTGCCGGTCGTCATCGGCCCCGGCGGCATCTGGACCCGCGGCGCGCGCGCGGTCACCCTGAGCGCAGCCGACGGGAAGGCGCTGCTCGTCGACCTCAACGACGGATCCGAGACGTCGATCGACGTCGTCTTCCCGATCCTGCACGGGCCGTTCGGCGAGGACGGGACCATCCAAGGGCTGTGTGAGATGGTCGGCGTCCCGTACGTCGGCGCCGGCGTCGCCGCATCGGCGATCGGCATGGATAAGGCGCTATTCAAGCTCATTGCGCGCCAGCAGGGCCTGCGCGTGGCAGACGCGGTCTTGGTGACCCCAACGACCTGGGATGTCGACGGGCCGGCACTGCGTGCGGCAGTCGACGCGATGGGATATCCGGTGTTCGTCAAGCCGGCCCGACTCGGATCGAGCGTCGGCATCTCCCGGGTCACAGCGCCGGACGCGCTGGACCACGCGGTGGCACTCGCGCTGGCCTATGACGAGAAGGTGCTCGTCGAGGAGGCGATTTCCGGCAGGGAAGTCGAGGTCGGCATCCTGGACGACGGCGAGATGATCGTCTCGCCGCCAGGCCAGATCCGATACGCGGCGGAGTGGTACGACTACGAGACCAAGTACGAAGCCGGTCGGGCCGAGCTCGAGATCCCCGCCATACTGCCGGACGAGATCACCCACCGGCTCCAAGATGTTGCCCGGATCGCGTTCGAGTGCATCGGATGCGAGGGCATGGGTCGGATCGACTGCTTCGTGACCGACGCGGGCGAGGTCGTAGTCTCGGAACTCAACACGATTCCCGGGTTCACACCGACCAGTGCCTACCCGTCCCTGATGGCGGCCGCCGGGGTCCCGTACCCGCAGCTGGTCGGACGGCTGGTCCATGCAGCACTCGCGCGCGCGGAGCGCGAACGCACACTACGGCGATGACCGCAAGCTCCGGCCGCACCGTCCGGGTCGGACTGATCGCCGACTCGCACGTCGGCGAGTACCTGGACGCGATGCCCGATTGGGTGTGCGAGGCAATCACGGGGTGCGACCTGATCCTCCACGCAGGCGATCTCTCGGTCGCCGACGTCCTCGAGGATCTGGAGACGATCGCGCCGGTCCGCGCCGTCCGCGGTGATCACGACCAGGATGCGAAGTGGCTTCCCGAGTCGCTGATCGCCAGCGTTGGCGGATGGCGGATCGGCTTGATCCATGGATCCTGGACCCCGCTCTGGGACGCCGTGACCGTCGCTCGCACGAACCTGATCGGCGATCGGCGCTGGCAGGATCGACTGGAATCCGAGCTGCGCGGTCGCCTCGGCGCGGTCGACGCGGTCGTCTACGGGCACTGGCACATCCCGCGCGTCGCCCACGCCGGGGCGACGCTCATGGTGTGCCCGGGAGCGGTCTGCCCCGGCGGCGCGCTCGCCGAGGGCGAGGCCGTACCACGATCTATGCATGCGCCGATCGACGTCGCGGTCCGTCGGTTCCGCCGCACGATGCATCCCGAGCAATACCGACCCGCGGTCGCGGTCCTCGAGGTGGGATCATCCGGAATCCGGCCGCGTCACATCATCGCTCCGGATCCGTCATCGAACCCGTGAAGGCGTCGCGCATGGACAACTTGACCCGACAGCGCCTTACGTCTGGGGGCCTGGTGCTTGCGATCTTCTCCAGCCTGATCGCCATGACGGCCGCCGGCCGGCCGCTCGTGTCGGGTCCCGGCCGCATCGCGGGACGTACCCTGGTCATCGACCTGCCCGCCAACACCATCGGCGTCTACGTGATCGCCGCGGTCGTGCTGCTGGCGATGCTGCTCATGCACCCGCTGTGGGCAAAACTGGTCGGCGCCGCGACCGCCTTCGGGCTCGCCGGCACCGAGGCGTTCATGGTCACGATCGCCAAGACCTCTACCCGGTTTCATCCCGGGGTCGCGACACACCTGGAATCCGGCGGGACGATCCTCGGCGTCGCCTTCATCGTGGGGATCGCCGGAGTCGTCTTGATGATCGTGGGCGCACGCGAATTGATGCCCGAGCCGGACCGCCTGACGACCGATCTCGATGCCGCGGGCCTGCCGGTTCGACCCGGCAGCGCGATTGTCGCGCTCGGGTTCAGCGCGCTCGGGGTGATCTTCTTCCCCGCGGCACCGGTCGGGGTCATCCTCGGACTTATCGCCTACATGCAGATCACCCAGGCGCGCGAGCTCGTTCCGGGACGCAACGTCGCGCTGTCCGCGATCATTCTCGGGACGACCTGGATCAGCCTGTGGGTCATCCTCGTGTTCGGAACCGGGATTTGGTCCGCACACCCGGTCTGAGGATCCGCATGGCGGGGTTCATGGCGCTCGCTGCGGTCCTTGCGGTCCTCGCCGGGTGCGGGGCGGGCGGCGCCCCGGGATCCGCCGATCCGACCACCGCCTGCGCGAACGCGCATGCCCGCCTGACACCGATCGCCCCTGCCGCGCTCCGGCCGAGCGCGGCGGCGGCGGCTCAGTCCGCCCAGGCGACGATCCACCAGCTCAACCTGACCCTCGGCGCGCTCTCCGGCACGCCCCAAGATCCCGAAGCTCTGATCAACCTGCGCAACGGCACCGGCTATCTCGCCAACGAATTCCGCAACGTCGCCGCGCTCCTCGTCCAGCCGGGATCGGGGCTCGTCGGACCCTTGCGCAGCCAGGGTGCGGCGGTCTTCACCCAGATCGATCGCGCGGCCGCGCAGCTCAGGGCGCCAGCGTGTTCGGCAAACTCGCTCGGCCGACCGCTGTTCGACGCGCTGCTGGCGCGCGCGACAGCGCCGGCGGGGCCCAATCTGACCGTCGCCGCCCGAACGGCCTGCCAGAACATTCAGGCCGCCTACGGGACGACCCAGGTCGCCGTCGACGGTGCGGCCGCGCGTACCCAACTTGAGCGCTCGGCGGCGGCGCTCGCGGCGGCGCGCACCGATTTGGCGGACGTCCCGGGAAACCGGGTGGCGCGCCTACGCGGATCGCTCACCACGGCCATCGCGGTGCTTGACGCTGCGACGTCCCGGGTCGCGGCCGGCGCCAACCCGGCGACCACGACCATCACGGCCTTCGCACGCGCGAGCGCCGTGCTCGCGGCGGGATTCCGATCAGGCGGGGTCGTCTGCGTCGTTCCCGGCTACTGATCGTGCCCGCGGATGCGCACGGTCGAAATCCGACTTCAGGTGTGCCGCGGTGACGTGGGTGTAGACCTCGGTGGTCACTGGCGAGGCATGTCCCAGGTGGGCCTGGACGTAGCGGATGTCGACACCCGCCTGAATCAGATGGGTCCCGCATGAGTGTCGCAGCGCGTGCGGGAAGACGCGTCCGCCATCGTCCAGCAGCCCGGCGCGTCGGCCGATCGCCGTCACGATCCGCCAGGCGTCCTCGCGGGCGAGGCGCCGCCCACGCACCGACACGAACACCGCATCCGCGTCGGCACTGCCTGCGTCCCGACGCCGGGCGACCAGCTCCGGCCGGCCGATCCGCAGGTATGCCTGCAACGCGACGCGGGCACCCTGCGGTACCGCGACCGCGCGAACCCGCGCACCCTTTCCGGTGACGACCAGATAGGGGTCCTCGCCGTCATCGAGGTTGCACGCCGACACGTTGAGGCCGACCGCCTCGCTCGCCCGGAGACCGCACCCGTAGAGGATCTCGATCAGCGCGACGTCGCGCGCCCCGACGGGGCCCGAGCGCTGGGCCGCCTCCAACAGGCGCCGCATGTCCGACTGGGCGAAGGCTACGACCTCGCGGCCGGCGTGGCGCGAACCGCCCGCCGCACCGGGCGGTCGAAGCTCGCTGACCGGATTCTCCACGTCGCACACCCGGGACCACCACCGGCAAAACGCACGCACGGCCGCGACGCGCCGCCGCCGGGTCGCCGGACTGCCGTCGAGATCGTCCCGCCACCGGCGCCACCAGTCGGGCCCGAGCCCGACCAGCGTCTCCAGCAACGCGCCCACGTCGGGATCGTCCTCGATCCCAAAGGCGCCGCGAATCTCCTCGTCGGTGGGGATGCCCTCGGCGCCGACGCCGAGTGCGGACGCCAGATGGGTAAGATCGCGACGGTACGCCTCGCGCGTGGACACGCTCGCGCGGGTGGCTAGGAACGCGGCCACCAGCCGCCGGAATGCCGGGGCATCGATCGTCATCCGCGTGGGTGTCCGCGCTTGAGCTGCCGCTGAATGTCTTTCGTCGTCACGCCGGTGTACCGCTGGGTCGTCGCAAGACTCGCATGTCCAAGGACTTCCTGGACCACTCGCAGGTGTGCCCCGTCGTGGTCGTCGTGGCCCTCGAGCAGGTGCGTCGCCGCCGCATGGCGCAACAGATGGGGTCCGCCGGCCCGGCCCATCGCACGCAAGCGGGGCGCAACGATGCGGTAGACCGCACTGCCGTCGAGCGGTCGGCCCCGCACCGACAGAAACACCTCGCTGCGTGCCGGCGCCGAGTGATCCACAAGCAGCGGGCGGCCGCTTCGCAGCCACGCCCCCAGCGCCTCGACGGCGGGCTCGGTCAGGGGCACCGTGCGGGCCTTATCGCCCTTACCGACGACGTGCACGGTCTCATGCTCGAAGTCGAGCCCGGCCAGCACCAGGTCGCACAACTCCTGACGTCGCAGCGCCGATCCGTACAACAGCTCCAAAACGGCCCGGTCGCGCAGCTCCATGGCGCTGCGAACCCCATGGGCGGGGGCAGGATCCACATCGGCAGACTCGACCAGTCGGTTCGCATCGCCCTGCGAGAGCCGCGGAATCAGGGGCGCACGAACTTTCGGTCGCTCGAGGCGCTCGGCGGGCGAGCGTCCGGGAGGAAAGTACGGGCCAAGCCACTCGCGCGCGGCGGTCAGCGCGCGTGCCTGGGTCGCGGGCGACCATTCCAATGCCCGCAGGGCGGCACCCAACGCCGACGGGGTGATCCGCTCGGGCCCGGCAATTCCGTGGATCGCGATCCAGGCCGCCAATGCGCGGACGTCCTTGAGGTACGCCGTGCGCGTCCGAGGAGCCAATGGCGCACGGCGGGAACCCTGACGTTCAAGCCGCTCGGCAAAATCGGTGAGCGACGCCTCCCAGGTGGTCATGTCTTAGTTGTTCGGCACGCCCCGGACCGACACCTCCGAGATGCCGGCCCAATACGCACCGGCGACATGCGGGTCTGGTACCAGGCGCACGATCCAGATCACCAGATCGTTGGGCGACGTCGCCGGCAACACCAGCGATTGGGGCGCGCCGGTCATCGTCGTGGTTCCCACCAGCGGAGCGCCGGTCAGCTTGCCGGGAATGCGAATCTGGAACTCGGCGCCCGGCGTCGATGAGCGCAGATCGACGCGTGTCGGCCGGGAACCGGCAGCGACGGCCAGCTGCAGCCCAACCCCGCGCTTGGTGCCACCGAAGGTGGGTGTTCCACCGTAGAGCTCGGTGTGCCAGGCCGTCTGCGGGTTACCGTCGGTCACGAAGCGGACCTGCCCGGGGTTCTCGATCCCGTCGCCTTGCGGGTCGTAGCTGGTGACTGTGATCGCCAGTGGGCGGGCAACCGGGGGCGCTGTCGACCCCGACCAGAGCACTTCGCTCAGCCCCCACGCGATGAGAACGACCACGAGTGCGAGCACCGCGAGCGCCGCCGCTCGCCGCCGGCGATACATCCGGCGCCGGGCCGCCCCGGCGTCCGAGCCCGCCGGACGCCGGGGAGCAGTCGGGGCGGGATCCGCCGGCTCCGACTCGCTCACGTCGTCCGCGGCAGCGCATTCTTCAAGCTCCTCGGCAAACTCGCCGGCGCTCGCGAAGCGGTCGTCGGGGTCCTTCGCCGCTGCCTTGAGCACACAGGCCGCGAGCCGGTCGGAAATCCCCGGAATGCGCTCGCGGGGGTCCGGCAGCGGGTCTTTGAGCTGGCGCATGGCGACGGCGACGAAGTTCTCACCCGGGAAGGGCAGCTCGCCGGTAAGGCACTCCCACAAGACGATTCCCAAGGCATACGTGTCCGTGCGCCCGTCGACGGGCCGCCCCTCGGCCTGTTCGGGGGCGAGATAGTCGCTGGTGCCGACCATCATCCCCGACCGGGTCAACCGAGACTCCCCGCTGACTTCCAGGAGTTGCGCGATGCCGAAGTCCGCCAGCTTCGCGTCGCCCTGCTGGTCGATCAGCACATTTTGCGACTTGATGTCGCGGTGGACGACGCCGTGGCGATGTGCGAACGCGAGCGTGGACGCCACCTGCGCGCACAGATGCGCCGCCTCGCGGGGCGGCAGCGCCCCCTCGCGCGTGATTCTCGTCTTGAGATCCTCGCCTTCGACGAGCTCCATCACCAGAAACGGCCCGTCGGCGTCCACGCCGCCATCGAGCAGACGAACGATGCCGGGATGCGACAGTCGCGCGACGGTCCGGGCCTCGCGCAGGAATCGCGCCATCGCCTCGGGATCCTCGCGCAGCCCCGGACGCAGTCGCTTGAGCGCGACCGTCCGGTTGAAGACCGTGTCATGCGCCCGCCAGACCGTCGCCGTGCCGCCGCGCCCGATTTGGGCCTCGACCACGTAGCGGTCCGCGGAGGAACCGCTCACCGGTTGGCGCCGGTCATCGGACGATCGTGGGCCGCAGCCATCGCGCACCACAATACCCCGTCGACCGCACGCGCCATTCACCGCTAATCTGCCGGTATGCCGACCGCCCAGACGGTGCTCGTCGTCGAAGACGACGATGCAATCCTCGAGTCCATGGTCTACCAGCTCACACGCGCGGGCTACCGCGTGCTGCGCGCTGCCGACGGGACCCAGGGCCTGCGCCTGTTCCATAGCCAACGCCCGGACCTGGTCATCCTCGACCTGATGTTGCCGGGCATCGACGGCTGGCGATTCACCGAACAGGTACGAGCCGAGGACCCCCGGGTTCCGGTGATCGTCTGCAGTGCCCGGACAAGCGAGTACGACCGCGTCCACGGCCTCGAGCTCGGCGCCGACGACTACGTCACCAAACCGTTTTCGATGAAGGAGCTCATGGCGCGGGTCAACGCCCACCTCCGGCGCGCCGAACTGCACCGCCAGCCGGCGGGCCGGACGCCCATCGACGCCGACCCGCTGCGCATCGACCCCGAGCAGGTCCAGGCCTACGCGAACGGTCAGTCGATCGGGCTTACCCCCCGCGAATTCGAGGTCCTTTACGCGCTCGCGCGCAATGCCGGCAAACCGGTCCCGCGCAACCGCCTGTACCGCGACGTGTGGGGCTACGAGATGCTTGCCGGCGATCGCTCGGTGGATGTGTTCGTGCGCAAGGTACGCCAGAAGTTGGCGAGGGCGCTTCCCGAGTTCCCGTATATCCAAACCCATTACGGCGTCGGATACCGCTTTGACCTGGTGCCCGGATTAGGCGAGGACACCGATGTGTTCGCCACCGGCGAAGAGGTCGACGCGTCGCCGGCATCCTGACCGGGTCGCGCCGGCCCTCGGTCCCCACCTCGTTGACACGCCCGATCGTCGCCAACGGCCGTTTGCGGTTGTGGACGGCGGGGTCCGTCGGCTAGCCTTCCGAGGCTTTTCCGTTGGGGGGATGCCCGAGCGGCCAAAGGGAACGGTCTGTAAAATCGTCGGCTACGCCTACGGAGGTTCGAATCCTCCTCCCCCCATGTGATCCGGCCGCGTCGTTGCGGGATCGGGCTCCGGACAAAACCGCTCATCGGGCGGTTTTCGTCGTTTCGGGCCGCGTTGCCCAGGCGCGGTGCGATGCCTCGCCGGCCGCCTGCCAGATCGGCCCGTGACGCACGGATTCGATCTGGTGCGCGACGGCCGCGGCCAGCGCGGCGCCGACGTACCGCTCCACCGGCCAACGGGCAAAATCGAGCCCCGACGTCACCCCCTGCCGAGCTGACGATGTCACCATCGTCGTCGACGCGGGCGTCGACCAGCCGCGCAGCGTACCCGGCCGGCGCATCGCGCGCCGCACGGTGTGTGGTCGCCGGCCGCCCGCCCGCTGCCCGGCACGATCAACACGTCCGCGGCACCGAGCACCGCGGGCACCCGCAGCTCCAGCCCGTGAGCGGTCCGGACCGACAGGCGGGCGTCGGCTCCCACGAGCGCCAGCGACAGTTCCACCGTCCGCGCCGCGATGCTGAGCACTTCGAACGGCACGATCGCGTCGAGCTCGTCGTCGACCACGATCTCTGCGCGCATCCGTTCCTCCACGAGCGCTCACCGGCTGACCGGCGCGGTTAGGAAGCGACCCCGCGGTACTCGGGACCGCTGCGGGCACTGCCGCCGAAGAACACTTGCGTCTCGACGATCAGCGCGCCCCGCACGGTGATGAACTCGACGTTGCGATAGCGCGCGCCCGTGGTCAACTCGTATTCGTAGAACGCGAACACGCCGCCCTCGCCGTCCGGCAACAGCCGGAGCACCTCGTAGACGGCGAACCGGTCCGCCGTCGGAAAGCAGCGCGCCAGGAACGCCGCCTTGCCGATATGGTCGTCCTGCGGGCTTGTAAAGACGAAGTCCTCGTCGAGTAGCCGCTCCGCCGTCGCACGGTCATGGGCCAAGAACGCCGCGAACATCGCGCGGACCACGGCGGTCTCCGACACGGCGACGGCCCCCCTACGCGGCCTCGAGCGCCGCGATGTCGAGCTTTTTCATCCCGAACATCACGCGAATGACGCGCTCGGCGCGCGCGCGGTCCTCACCGGTCAGCAGCCGCGGCAGCGCCTCGGGAACGATCTGCCACGACACGCCGAAGCGGTCCTTCAGCCAACCGCACACGTTCTCCTGGCCGCCCTCGGACAATCTCGCCCAGTAATGGTCGACCTCGCCTTGGGTCGCACACAGGATCTGAAACGATATGGCCTCGGTGAAGGTGTAAAGCGGTCCCCCGTTGAGCCCCAAAAAGCGCAGTCCGCCGACCTCAAAGCTCGCCGTCATCACAGACCCCGCGGGACCGGGGCCGGCCTCCGTGTAGCGGGAGATTCCGACAACCCGTCCATCGGGAAACACCGAGGCATAGAACTCGGCGGCCGCCTCGGCATCGGCGTCGAACCACAGGCAGGGGATGATCGCGGGCACGGCGGGTCCTTTCGTGCGCAAATAGTCCTACCCGCGCCAAAGGTCCGTCAATCGTGGTCCGGCGCGCCGGACCACGTCGCGACGCAGGCCTTTCCGCTCGGAGCGGAAACCCAGGACGCGCGCTCACCCTGGCAGGCGGCGAAAGAGCGTCTCCGGCAGGTGGCGCAGCACCATCATGACCCACCGCAGGATCCCCGGCACCCACACGATTCGCGATCCACGGGCGATCGCGGTCGCGACGGCGTCGGCCACCTTGTCCGGCGTGGTCGAGAAGGGTGCGGGCTTCAGGTGCGCGGTCATTCGGGTGCGCACGAATCCCGGGCGCACCACGACCACGTTGACGCCGGATCCGGCGAGCGACGCGGCCAGGCCGCGGGCAAACGCGTCAAGTCCGGCCTTGGCCGCCCCGTAGGTGTAGTTCGCCACTCGGGGGCGCTCGCCGGCCACCGTCGACATGACCACCAGCGTGCCATGCCCCTGGCCGCGCAGATGCTGGGCAACGCCGACCAACAGCGGGACGAGCCCCCGGAAGTTAATGTCGACGATTCGCGCCGCCGCGGCCGGGTCACGCTCGGCCGTCGGCTGATCGCCGAGATACCCCGTCGCGATAATCACGACGTCCGGCTCATCCGCGCACGCGGCCGCGACGACATGGGTCTGGTCGCCCACGGCACAGGCGTCGAAATCGACGATTTCGACCCGCCCGACGCCCTCCTGACGCAAGGCATCGGCCGCACGCTCCATATCGGGGCGGTCGGGCCCCGCTAGGCGCACGACCACCGCGTCGGCCCGCGGAAGCCCCCGCACGATCGCCAGGCCGATCTCCGATGAGCCGCCCACCAACAACACCGATTGGATCCGGCCAACTGCATCGCGCATCACGCGTCCTTTTGGTCAGAGATTACGGCGCCACCAACGACAACCGCCGGTCGAGATCGGATCGCATCACGCGGTCGGGATCGAGCCGGTCGCGCACCGCTCGCCACTCATCGAGCCGTGGGTACATCACCGGCAGGAATTCGCCCCGCAAGCGGCCGTCTTTGGCCAGATAGACACGCCCGCCGCACCCCGCGACGGACGCGTCAAGCCGATCAAGCGCTACCCCGAGCCCCGGTGCACCGGCGGGGATATCGAGCGCCAGCGTCCAGCCGCGGATCGGGAACCCGAGCGGTCCGGGCACGTCCCGCAACCGCTTGAGCACGGCCAGGTAGATCGGTACGCCATCGGCGACAAGACGCTCCACCATTGGGATCAGGCGGGGCGTTGCGGCCTCGGGGATCACGAACTGGTACTGCAGCAGGCCCGCACGGCCGTAGAGGCGGTTCCAATGACCGACGACATCCAGCGGAAAGAAGTAGCCCCAGATCGGCTCAATGCCCCGTGAGGGCTCAGCCGGCGCGCGACGGAAATAGAGCTCGTTAAACACACGCATCGCCGTCGGGTGCAAGACACCCGCCCGCGCCGGCACGACCGGTACCGAGGCGAGGCGGCGGTTCGGCGGCACGGTGATGCCGACCGCTTCGCCCGTCCGGTCGAGGTCACCCGGGCGTGCGTGCTCACCGGCGGTGACGATCCCACGACCGAACGCTCCGCCTCGCGCGAGTAGGTCAACCCACGCCACCGTGTACTGGGCGGTCGCGTCGGCGTCGGCGAGCGCACCCATGGAGTGCTCGAGATCCGCGGTGCGGGTCGTATCGACCCGCATGTACGCGGAGCTGACCGGACGCAACTGCAGTTCAGCAGCGAGCGCAATGCCCGTCAGGCCCATGCCGCCAGCGGTCGCCCAGAAGGCATCCGAAGCACCCTGACCGGGGGCCAAGCTCATGCGACCGCCGCCGGGCGTCGCGAGCTCGATCGACCAAACGTGCTCGCAAAAGCTCCCGTCACGATGATGGTTCTTGCCGTGCACGTCGCTGGCGATCGCACCCCCGATGCTGACGAACTGGGTGCCCGGGACGACGCCGGGGAACCATCCTTGCGGCAGGACGGCGTCGATGAGCCGGCCGAGCGAGGTGCCCGCCGAGACGCGTGCACGACCGCTGCCCGAATCCAGTTCGACGCTGTCGGCAAGGCCCTGGGTCGAGACCACCAGTCCCCCCGCGTTCTGCGCGGCATCGCCGTAGCTGCGTCCCATTCCTCGCGGGATCACCCCGCGCGCGCCGGGCGCGGCCAACACCTCGTCGACCCCGTCGGCGCTCGCGGGCCGGGCGACGATGGCGCGGGTCGGCGCCGTGCGGCCCCATCCGGTCAACAACTGTCCCTCGCCCGCGCGCCCGGCCGCCGGGACATCGCCTCGCCGCCTACCCGGCATACAGGCCAATCACGTAGATCACGACCCAGATGGCCCCGGCGAGCTGCAGGATCCGGTCTCGGAGAAACACGTCCTCGGGTGCTTCGCCGGCCCCGGACTCGAGCAGCATCGCGTACCGCAGGATGCCGACCACGAACGGAACCACGGAGATCGCCGGCCACGGGGCCGGAATGTGCGGACCCTTGCCCGGCAGCAGTGCCCACAGGCAGTACCCGGTCACGGTGATCGTGGCGGCCATCGCCCACGTGAACCGCAGGAAGCCGTCGGGGTATCGCGCCAGGACCTTGCGGGTGTGGGTGCTGGACACGTCGAGTGCGGTCTGCTCGGCGTAGCGCTTACCCGCGACAACCAACAGCGCGCCGAACGAGACGACGACGGTGAACCAGGGCGACAGCGTGACACCCACTGCCTCACCGCCTGCCGCGGCACGCAGTACGAAGGCGAGCGCCAGCAGCACCATCTCGACCACCGGCTCGTGCTTGAGCCACAAGCTGTAGCTCACCGTCAGCGCAACATACGCGAGGGCGACCAACGCGACCTCGCTTCCCATCCAGGCCGAGAGCCCGAACCCGACGACAAACAGCAGCGTGCCGGTGATGTACGCCAGTTGCACCGGCACGACGCCGTGGGCGATCGGCCGGAAGCGCTTACGCGGATGGACCCGATCCCGTTCGACGTCAAGCGCGTCGTTGAAAAAGTAACCACCGCTCGAGAGCGCGCAGAACGCCAAAAACGTGACGAGCAGGCGCCACCAGACGTTCTCGTGCGTGATGATCCCGGCCGCAAACGGCGCGGCGAAGATCAGGACGTTCTTGGCCCACTGGCGCGGACGAGCCGTCCGCACGAGCCCGGCGGCGAGACCCATCGACGGCACGGTGACGGGTTCGTGTGCGGCGGTGTCGGGGGTTGTCCGGTCGGTCGCGTCAGTCGACGCTGAGCTATCCATGAGTCTGTGTCACCGGCGCGCGAGCGATGACTGCAAAGAAGTCGCGATCGTCCGGAGACAGGTACCGCGTCCCGCCATGGTCAATCCCGCCGAGCAGCTTGCTCGGCACCCCTCCGTTGGGAGTGGCGTACGAGATGAAGGACACCCACTGGTAGTTGATGTCGGTTTCCATGGCCCTCACCGCACCTGCGTGGATCAGGATCTGCGCAAGGCTACCAACCGTCTGCTGGTCGGCCGCCGCGAAGATCAGGTTCCCGTTCTTGTCGATGCCGAGGCCCGACCGCCAGACACGGATCGCGTTGCCGAGCGTCGTTCCCCATTGTGCGCTGTCATTCAGATTGGGGTTCGGCTTGCCCTCGTTGACGATCATCGGCAGGTTCTGCCGCGCGAACACCACATTCGCCGGGGGCGTCGCACCCCCCTGCCACGGAATGATGTTGACCAGGCCGTTCGAGTACCCGACCGCGGTCGCCATGCCATTGACCAGCGGCGCCCACAGGTGGCCGTTCGCATAGAACCCGCCGCGGCTATCTTCGAGACGGAAGCCGGAGTTGAAGGTCGCAAGCAGCTGGCTGCGCAGGTCGAACGGCACCTGCATGGGCCCGCGGGGACCGCTGCCCGGCGGCTCGTAGCGGCCCGGGATCAGGATGACCCGTGCCTTGCGCTGGTCGATCCACGCGACGCCGGCAACCATGCGCGGATAGTTCGGGTCCGACCGAAACGTGGTGACCAAGACCGGGGGGGTGCCGCCCACATTGAGGCCGGTCGTCCGCCAGACGCCCTCGCCGGGCAGGGCCGGCTGGATCACGGGCGTGATGCTCGGCGGCAACTGGGACGCGGCGACCTGGCTCAGGTTGACAGTACCCATGCCGACCGCCGGAAGGGTCTTGATTGTCGGGCCGCCCTTGGCAGGTGCGTTCCAGGAGTAGTACTCGCGCTCGACCTGGTCCACGAGCCAGGAGCTGACATTCGCGCGCACCCACTCGACCGTCCGCGGGCCGAACGGCACGCTCGACGGCTGGGACATGTAGCGCACGTAGGACACGCCTTCCAACACCAGGATCAGTGCGAGGAACCCAAGCGCGACGCGGCGCACGAGGCGCCAGTTCGGACCGGAACCCTGGCGGCGGCGCCTGGGGCCCTGGCCACCGCGCGATTCGACGCGCTCTGGCCGCGGAAGGGGGCGCGTCTTCACCTGCTGACCGCCCGATTGCGATCGCTGCTGGCTCCGCCCCGTGCTCGCACTCGTCGCGCGACGGCGCTCACGTTCACGGCGGCGCTCCTCCCGCTCGAGTTCGAGCTGACGGCGGCGCGCGTCGTCGGTGCCGACGGCGTCAAATGGATCGCTTGGGTCCTGTCCTCGTCCGTAC
This sequence comes from Thermoleophilia bacterium, assembly GCA_017882585.1. Taxonomy (GTDB): domain Bacteria; phylum Actinomycetota; class Thermoleophilia; order Miltoncostaeales; family Miltoncostaeaceae; genus CAITWD01. Next base: position 42,326 of record JADGPF010000026.1, on the reverse strand, counting down.
GTCGTCATTGCGTGTTCGTTGCACTACCCATCGCACCACCCGCCGTCAACACGGACGCCAATGGCGGACCGGTGGCCTGACCATTCTGGCACCGTACCGCCCGTCGGCGCGAACCGCGGCACGACAGTCGCAGGATCCGCGGGGCTTGTCGACCGGCAACGCCGCCTCACCACCGTACCGCCTGGCAGGAGCCATGGCCCGCAACATAGTTGCGGGCGCTGTGGCCGCGCTGTGAGCCGCCACCGAAGGCACGTGGCCTCACCATTCCTTAACGCGCGGAGAATGCCCAAAGCCGATTCAGTCCAAAACTCAGTGGCGTCACGATCGCGAGCGCAATCGCTTGGGCGAGGACGGTTTCGACGCCGGCGACGACGAGGATCCGCAGCACGATCAGATCCGCGACCAGGACGAGCGCGCTGACAGCGAAGTACCGGGAGCCCTGACCCACGACCGACGCCTCGCGCTCCCCGAACGTCCAATGACGGTGTCCGATCAACGCGACAACCCACCCGCATGCGTACGCGATGCAGGCCGCCAGCAGGTAGGGCATATGTGCGTAGCGGACCAGTGGCGCAAACGTGACCAGGTTCGTGATGTATCCGATGCCGCCGACGACACAGAACCGGATGAACTGGGCCGGGGCGCCAGATCTGAACGTACCGATGACGCCATTGAGTGTGCGTGCCATGTACCGCTGTACCCCCGCGTGCGCACCATCAGATACCGGCTCGCGAGCCGATGTCCTGTTGCGTTGCGCGGAAGCCGCAACGCATCCGCTAGAATCCGCCGCCCCGGCGTGGTCGGGGTATCGTTCGGAGCGGGTCCAGCATAGAGATCCACCGCTTGCGGTGGGCGTTTCGGGGCCTGCGACACCCATGCCCAGTTAGCTCAGTTGGTAGAGCACCTCCATGGTAAGGAGGGGGTCAGCGGTTCGAGTCCGCTACTGGGCTTCGTGCGTGCGGCTGCGGCCCGGCACACGTGCAAGTCGTGGCGATTTTTTTGGGGCCCCGTCGAACAAGCCCTGCTGCCGCCCGTTGCGGCGAATGTGCGGTCGCGGGCTGGGCACTCGGCGCAGGGCGTACGGCGCACAGGCCCGTTTCACTGCGCCCGACGCGCGTCGGCGGCAATGATCGTATCGTCCCGCCAGGCGCAGATTTGGGCCGCCGGCCGCAAGATTCCGATCAGGTAACATTCCGACCGCCGACGCGACGACCGGTCGCGGTCGCCGCCCGCGCGCACCACGGCGGAGTAGCTCAGTCGGTTAGAGCAGCGGAATCATAATCCGCGTGTCGGGGGTTCGAGTCCCTCCTCCGCTATGTGGCGACGAGCCCCGCTGACGCGGGGCTCGTCGCATCGCCGCCCCTTACGGGCGTTGCGGCGGGCCGATCAGCGGTGTCCGGACCGGCGCAGCCATCCCGATGAACTCCACCAGTCCGTTTCCCCCCGATGGCGGCGACAGCGTCGTCCAGTTGTTTGCGACCCATACGTTGCCCGACTCATCGATCTGGACGGCGGTCAGATGCTCCAATCCACCGTTGTTGAACCCTCGCGCGGTTGGGGAGATCACGGCGCCGGTGCGCACGCCGGGCGGGCAGGAGGTTCGGTTCGCTCCGCAGAGCTCGGTCACCGTCTCACCGAGGAAGCTCGCGACCCAGATGTTCCCGTTGCCGTCTACCGCGACGCTCCACGGCCCAATAAGGCTCCTGGCGCGAATCGGGGAGCGGGCATTGATCGTGCCGTTCGCGTTGATCTCGGTGACGCTGTTGCTGCCGAGATTGGCCACCCACACGTTGCCCAGCTGGTCGACCGCCATGCCCTGTGGCGAGATCAGCCCGCGACCATGGATAGCCGGGTGGACGTCACCGCTTGCGTCGATGCGAGTGACACCACCAACGCTCGCAGAGATCGCATTGTCGTCGATCCACTTGTTGCCGCGGGCGTCGATTGCGATCGCGAACGGCAACTTGAGCGTCGGGCTGGTAAAGACCTTCGCGGCCGCCGGGTTGCCGTGGGGATACTCGGTGACCGAATTGCCGACGTGGTTGGCGATCCACACGTTGCCCTGCCGGTCGACTGCCACCCCTTGCGGGGCGCGGAGACCGCCGTTCGTCGAACCCGTAGGCGACACGGGGATGCCGGCATCGTTGAACTCGGACACCGTGTCGCCGCCAATGAAGCTCGGGCTCGTGAAGTCGGCCGGATCGGCACCGGTGTAATTCGCCGTCCAGATCCGGTTGTGCTGGTCGATCGCGATGCCCCACCAGGCGCCCTGGAGGCCACCACCGGTGACCGGGCTCCCGTTGATCGGCACTCCTGTGGGACCGAGCGAGATCAGGCCGAGACCGGCGATCGTGCTGGGGTACGGCGGTTGGAAGTTATTGGTCACCCACACGTTGCCGAGCGAATCAAACGCCATCCGACCCGGTCCGTTGAAGCCGCCGGCGGTGTAGATCAATGACAGCACCCAGGCCGTCGGTGCCACGGACAGTCGCGGCCCATAGTCGGAGGCCTTGGGCAGACCGAAGATTCGCGCGGCGTTGTGCACGGGATTGCGTGCGATATCGAGGACCGCCTCGAGCGTCGTGGCCGGTGGCCGACCGTCCGGCGGTCGCGCCGCCGCAAACAGTCGCGCGCACGTGCCCGGGCCGCCCCGTGTACAGCCTCCAACGATGTCCGCAAGGTCCGCGAACGTCCTCAAGGTGCGCGTCGCGCTGCCGTTCGGCGCGCTCGCGACGACGGCACCATATCTCCCCGTTCGTGGGTTGACGAGGTTCGCGGCCGTAGCCGCGGCATTCTCCAGGCCCGGCGACTTCCCGCCGATCCGCGCACCGGCCGCGAACTGGTCCAGCGCATACGCCGCGCCGACGGTCGTCAGCTCGTTGAGCGTCACCGCGCGCGCGGGCCGCTGCACCGTCCCGGCCACCCCGAGCAACTGGACCGCGGCGCCCGCCGGGTGGCTCGTACCCGAGGCGATCACATAGAGGATCCCGATCCCCCGGGGGCGCGGATACCGGATGCGGAATCTGCCGTCGGCGCCGGTCCACGCCGCGCCCAGGCGTACCGTCCCGGCGCTGCCGCCCACGTAGAGCACCACGCGCGAGGCAGGCAGCGGCGAGCTGCCAGCTCGGGCGACACCGGCGATGACCTGCTGTGGCGCACTGGTCGCAGCTCCGGGCAATCCGCCGGCCACCAGCGCTCCGCTCACCAGGAGCGCGACCCCAGCGGTCGCCGCCCCGATCCGGCGCAGACGTGAATGACCCTCCGACGATGCCGCCATCTGTGCTCCGATCGCTTCGGTACATTGCCCGCACATCGCGCCCGCCGACGGTCCGCGCACCGCAGGCGCGAGCCTAACCGGCGCGGTCCGCCCCGACAACACGTCGACGCACCGGATCGTGTGCGCCCCCTGGCAGCGGCGCCGCGCCCCATACGCCCCCTCACCGGGCGCGGTCACCCCATCATCGTGCCAGGGAGCAAGGATCTCCCCGCGCCGGTCCGGCATGACCGGCGCCATCCGCACACCCATTAGGAGCGTTGTCGATGTCCCCAGAACTGCTCACCGTCGGCGAAGTCGCCGCGATCTTCCGCTGCCATCACGAGACCGTCCGCAAGATGATCGCCACACACCAGATCGCGGCGATCAAATTCGGCAACCGCTGGCTCATCGACGCGCACCAACTCCCGCTGCCGGCGGTCATCGGTGCCGACGTGCCGGGGCCGGTCTAGGACCAGCGGGCGGGCGCACGGGCGGCGCGGCGGCGCTGGTGCGCCCGCCCACGGCTGTCGTAGGCTGGACCGTGGCGGCCACGCGGCGGCGTGCCCCGGCACCTGCGTTGGCCGCAATCCATCCCCACGACTATCGGAGGACCCGATGGAGACCCTCGACGCCATCACCAAACGACGGGCCGTGCGTACGTACACGGATCAACCGGTCGAAGACGCGACCCTCGATGAACTCCTGCGGGTGGCGCTCGCCGCGCCGACGGGCTCCGGTGCGCAGGCGTGGAGCCTGCTGGTCGTTCGCGACCCTGAGCGACGTCGGGCGATCGCCGAGCTGGTCATTGCCGGCGCGGCCCACTACTTCACCCTGATGCGTCCTCCCGCCGAGGGCGCGACGCCCACAGAGCATGCGCGCTGGGCGGGCGAGTACGCCGAGACAACCCTCGGCAGCTACCGCTTGGTCCCGGTATGGATCCTCGGCCTCGTGGTGCCGCGCCACCGATACCCGGCATCGATGAGGGACCTCGAGCAGATCGACGAGACGGTCTCGCTGGCATTCGCCATGGAGAATCTGTTCGTCGCCGCCCGCTCGCTCGGGCTGGGCACGGTCCCGACGACGGCGTTCCAACACTTCGAGAAGAACCAACTCCGGACCATCGTGGACCTCCCGGACGAGGTCGACCCGCTGATCATCACGCCCGTCGGCGTGCCGCCGGCCTTCCCCGAGGGCCTGCCGCCCGCCATCAAGCGGATCCGCCGACCCTGGCGGTCGCTGGTCCATGACGACGCGTGGGGCAACACACGCGACTCATGACCGGTCGTCCGGCGAGGGACTCCCGCGCCGCACACGATCGATGCGGCGCCGATCGCGCTTGGTCGGCCGGCCACCCAGGTCGGAACCGGGCACGGGCGCGAGCCGGTATTCGGCCCGCTGGCGTTCGCGTCGGGCGCGGCTGTCCGGCGTCTCCTCGTACAGCTCACGGGCACGACTCGCAGGGCCCCGGCGCTCCTCGACCTCGCGGACGACGACCGTCCAGCGCTGCTCGCCGGCGGTTAAGTCAATGACATCGCCCGGGCCGACGTCCTTCGCGGCTTTGGCGCGGGCCTGGTTGACCGCGACATGCCCGGCCTGGATCGCCTCGGCGGCCAGCGACCGCGTCTTAAAAAAGCGCGCGGCCCACAACCAGCGATCGACGCGCACGCGCGATGGAGGGGTGCTCACATGGCCCATGATTCCACACGCCAGACCGTCCGCGAGGCTCGCGGCACATGCAACGACGCCACCGCGCGGGACCGTCCACGGTCAAGGCCCATACCCAAGTCTCCGATAGACACCGTGTGAGACGCATTCGCGCAACAGTCGTCGGCCTGGCCGCAGCGGCGGCCATCGCCACGCCGGCGATTGCCCAGTCGCTGGCACCGGCGCCCAACAACCCGGGCTATCGATGGGCCGCCGGACCGATCAAGAACCTGGTCGCCCACTTCGGGTGGCCCGCGCGCGACACGGCCAACCTCGGTCGCCTCGCCACGCGTCGCGAGTTGGCTCGCGGCCTCGCCGAGCTGATGAACGCACGGGGTCAGACGCCGCCGGCGAGCCTCGTCAGGCCACCAGACATCTCAGCGAACGATCCCGACGCGACCGCCATTTCCTGGGTGTCGACGACACGGTTGCTCGGCAGTCCGGGCGCAGGCTTCAACCCCGCTGGACCGGTGTCGACCCGCACCGCCGAGGTAGCGATCGTCCGAGTCTTCGGCCTCGGCGCAGAGGTGCACGCGCTGGACACGCTCCACACGGCAAACGGGACCCGCCTCGTGGTTCCACCCGCCTTCGGCCAAGAGGTCCTCACCGCCGAACTCGGCCTGAGATACAACTACCCGTCCCGGTACGACAACCTCGAGTCCGGCCCGACGGCCCCGATGCGGCTGGCGAACCTCGCCGGGATGGTCAACGCCGCGGTCACCATGCCGTCGTGGCGCCTTGGGTCGGTCAACGAGTTCACGACCATCGTGCTGCCGAATATGACCGCCAACCAGATGACGGTCGTCGAGTCTGCACTTGCCGAAGTGGGCATGCCCTACGTCTGGGGCGGCACGTCGCCGAACCCGCAGACACTCTTTGGCGCCCGGGTTGCCGGTGGCTTCGATTGCTCAGGGCTCGTGTGGTGGGCGTTCAAGCTGAGCGGCGCGTCGGCGGCAAAGGGGCTCGGCCGCGATATCAGAGGACGCACAGCCGACGCCATGGCATGGGAACATGCCGCACAGAAGGTGCCGCTGTCCCGGGTCAAAGTCGGTGACCTCGTCTTCTTCGGGCCGGCCGGGCCCCACAGCCGCCGCGGGTCGATCTCCCACGTGGCGATCTCGCTCGGTAACGGCTGGATTGTCCAGTCCACCGGATCCCGCGGCGGCGTCACCGTCACACATCTGGCCGGCTACTGGGATTCCGCCGTGGCCTGGGCACGACGTCCCGCCACGATGCGCGTCGGCACGACGGTCGCCGTCGTCATGACGACCCCCGCTTCTCCACCCAAGTCGACCCCGAGCCTCGTCCCCGGCCAATCCGGGTCGGGCGCAGCACCGCCGCCGGCGCCCTGATACCGCGCCCCGACCGAGCCCGAGTCACACCCCGTCCGGCGACCGTCGACTACAGGCGCCACTCCCGCGCCCGCACGGCGGCGATGACTTCCTCAGGCGTGTACTGCACCAGATAGCGCCGGGCACTGCCGCTGACGGCGACACCGAGGTGCGTCTCGATCAGGGCCGTGGACAGGCCCTCGGCCGACATCTCGGCGGCGCACGCATAGCGCAGGCCCAGTGGGTGCACGCGCTTGACGATCCCTGCGCGGCGGGCCAGGCGCGGCAGCAATTCGCGGACGTACGCCGCTTTGAGCTCCTCGCCGGCCAGGGTGCACAGCAGGTAATCGTCGTTTGCCACGCCCAGGCGCTCACGACGGGCGAGCCATCGCTGGACGAGCTCAAGCGTCTGCCCGTCGATGCCCGTCACGCGCCCCGCGCCCCCCTTGCGCGCCGGGATGCGGACAAGGCCCTGGACGAGGTCGATGTCGTCCACGCGCAATGCGAGCGCCTCGCCGGGACGCAGCCCGACGCGGTACATCATGGCGATCAGCGCACGATTGCGAATGCCCGTGGGGGCGCGATTGGATGCCCCGCGGATCAGCTGCCGCGCTTCGTCGCGGGTGAGCAGCTCTTCTGACACCGGGGCCGCCGGCTCAAGGGGCTCAGATGCGCGGATCGTCGTCTGTGGGGTGATGATGAACTCCCTGAACCCGGCAACCCCGCCGGACCCGGCCATGGCACGCGGATGGCACACTCGTTGGTCACGCACACGCACGCACTGGATCCGCTGGGTACCGTCCGGTGAGCATCGTCGGCCGGGTCCCGCGCGGACGCTATGCCTCGCGCATAGGCCTGACCTTAGTGTCGGTCAGCGGCGATCCCGCGCCTGCGGCAGACCTATCTTCAATTTTTGCCACCAAGTTACGGTGGCCGCCGCCGGGCCGTGGAAGGTCCCGCTCACGCGGAGGGCGGGTACCGGTGGTGCGTGGGCGACCCCAGGATGGTGGCGCGACCATGACGCCGGGTACCGCCCTACTCGGGGAGCTCGGTCACCTCGATGAGCACCGGCGCCACGCCCGAGACGTCCAGCAGCCGTCGAACGGCATCCGACGGCTCGTAGATGCGAATGGGCGCAGCCCCTTCGCGGCTGCGCTCGTTGGCGGCCAGCAGCGAGCCCAAGCCGCGGCTGTCCATGAAGGTCACGCCCGCGAGATGCACGTAGACCGTGCCGGACCCGCGCTGCGCATCGGTCAGTTCGCGTGAGACGATCGGCAGCGACAGCGCGTCGACGATGCCGGCGACCTTCACCAGCACTCCCTCGCCGCAGTCCGAGACTTCGACTTGGACTTGATCCTCGCTCATCGGGCGGGCAGTTTACACTCTGTCACCCTGGACTCCGAATCGGTGTAGATTTCCGTCGTCGTTACCGTGTCGAAGGAGCATGCATGCGCGGACTTCCCGCACTCATGATTCTGGCCCTGATCGCGCTAAGTGTGCTCATGATCACGGTCGGATGGTCGAATCACAACGACGCCGGGTATTTCCCGTTCATCATCGGGATCCTCTGGGCACTGTTCGCGCTGGGCGCCATCATCGGCCGGGCGCGGCCCGCGTCGCGCTAGCGCACGAGCGTGTGGTGACGACACCTCCAGGCGCCGCCCGCACCATCGCGGCGTCGGCCTGCTGGAGGCGCCCGACATCGGTCGGGTAGTCTCCCCGGCATGCCAGAGAACCCGTACGAACGCCCCAGCGATCCGGCCAAGCGACACAGCGCCGCGATCACCGACGGACCCGACCGCGCGCCCGCGCGCGCGATGCTCAAGGGCACGGGATTTACCGATGAGGACCTCGCGCGACCGATCATCGGCGTGGCGACCACCTGGATTGAGACGATGCCGTGCAATCTCAACCAGCGCGAGTTGGCCCAGCACGTCAAGCGCGGCATCCGCGACGCCGGCGGGACACCAATGGAGTTCAACACGATCGCCGTGTCGGATGGCGTCTCGATGGGCACCGAGGGCATGCGGGCCTCGCTCGTCTCGCGTGAGGTGATCGCCGATTCGATCGAGCTGGTCGCCCGGGGGCACCTCTTCGACGGTTTGGTCTGCCTCGTGGGATGCGACAAGACGATCCCCGGTGCCGCCATGGCGCTCGCGCGCCTCGATATCCCAGGGCTCGTGCTCTACAACGGCTCGATCGCGCCCGGCCGGTTCCGCGGTCGTGACGTGACCATCCAAGACGTGTTCGAGGTGGTCGGCGCACACGCCGCCGGCAAGGTCGGCCCGGCCGAGGTCCACGCCCTTGAAGATGTCGCGTGCCCGGGTGCCGGTGCCTGCGGCGGCCAGTTCACCGCCAACACGATGTCGATGGCCATGGAACTCATCGGGATCAGCCCGGCGGGCCTCAACGGCATCCCGGCGAATCACCCGCTCAAGGCCGAGGCCGCCGCCCAGGCAGGCCAACTCGCGATGCGGCTGGTGCGCAACGACACGCGCCCCACCCAAATCCTGACGCGCAAGGCGATCGACAACGCCATCGCCGGCGTCGCGGCGAGTGGTGGATCGACGAACGCGGTGCTGCACCTGTTGGCGATCGCCCGAGAGCTTGGCATCGCACTCGAGATCGACGAGTTCGACGCGATCGCCGAGCGCACCCCCATCATCGTGGATCTGACCCCAGGCGGGCGCTACGTCGCCACCGACCTCCACGCTGCTGGCGGGGTCCCGGTGATGACGCGCGAACTGCTCTCGGCGGGCCTGATGCACGGCGACACGCGCAACGTCGACGGCCGGACGACCGCAGAGATCGGTGCCGACGCCAACGAGGCCGAGGGGCAGCGGGTCATCGTGCCGATCGCGACACCGATCAAGCCCACCGGTGGGCTCGGCATCCTGCACGGCAACCTCTCCCCGGACGGCGGTGTCGTGAAGCTCGCCGGCCACGAGCGCCGCCGCCACGTCGGCCCGGCCCGCGTGTTCAACAGCGAAGAGGAGTGCTTCGCCGCCGTGAAGGCGCAGTCCATCACGGCCGGCGACGTGATCGTGATCCGATACGAGGGTCCGGTCGGGGGGCCAGGGATGCGCGAGATGCTGCATGTCACGGCGGCGATCGTCGGCGAAGGCCTCGGTGAGGACGTCGCGTTAATCACCGACGGGCGCTTCTCCGGCGCGACACATGGCCTGATGGTCGGGCACATCGCTCCCGAGGCCGCCCGCGGAGGGCTCCTGGCCGCGGTCCGCGACGGCGACACGATCACGCTCGACGTCGATGGTCGGCGGCTCGATGTCGATCTCACCGAGGATGAGATCGCCGCCCGGATGGCCGATTGGACGCCGCCGCCGCCGCGCTACACGACCGGGGTGCTGGCCAAGTACGCGTCGCTGGTGTCATCGGCCGCCGAAGGGGCGATTACCCGGCCAGTCTGACTTGTTGACCTTGGAGGCGCGGACCTCGCGACCGCCTCCGAGCGGGTGACCGGACCGCGCGTCGGGCGCCCCTTCCCGCGGTACCATCGCCCCTCATGCCTCCCCGTGTCCTGATCATCACTGCGCTCGTCGGGGCCGGGCATGAGCTGCCTGCCCGGGCGCTCGGTGAGCAATTCGCGCGGGACGTGCCGGGGTGCGAGGTGCACGTCGCGGACGGACTCGACTACCTCGGTCCGTTCGTGTCGGCCGTCAGCCACCGCGCCCCACGGGTGGTCTTCTTTCGCTCCGAATGGGTCTGGGACGCCGGCTTCTGGTTGTTTGCGACTTGTCCGCCGACGCGGTGGCTCAGCCAGCAGGCCCTGTACAGGACCGAGCGGCCGCGGCTGCGCGCGTTGATCGACCGGGTCGCACCGGACGTGGTGGTCTCTACCTGGCCGATTACCACCGAGGTGCTCGCCCGAATGCGCGCGCACGGGGAGATTGCCGTGCCCGTGGTGAGCTCGATCACCGACATCTCCGCACTGCGCTTCTGGGCCGCCCCAGGAGTCGACCTGCACCTGATCAGCTATCCGGAATCGGCATCGGAGGTGCGTCGCATCGCCGGACCGACGACACGAATTGCCTGCGTAAACGGCATGACCCAGCCGGAGTTCCTGACGGCCCGTGACCGCCACGAGGCCCGGGCCGACCTCGGGCTTCCCGATGAGGGTGCGGTCGTACTCGTCTCCGGCGGCGGTTGGGGTGTGGGCGACGTCAATGGCGCCGTCGACGTCGCGTTGGCCGTGCCGGGCGTCCGGATGGTCGTGTGCCTGTGCGGCCACAACTCCGAGCTTGCCGACGGACTGCGCCAGCGGTTGGGCGAAGATCCGCGTCTCCGCATCGAAGGGTTTACCGATCAGATCTCGGAATTCATGGCCGCCGCCGACGCGCTCGTGCACTCGACCGGCGGCAACACCATCCTCGAGGCGCACATCCGCGGGTGCACGCCGATTTCATATGGATGGGAACGCGGACATATCCGCCTGCACAATCGGGCGTTTCGGCGCTGCGGCATCGCCGACGTCGTCGCCACCGAGCACGATCTGGCGGGAGCCATCACGCGAGCGCTCGCCAGCCCGCGCACCCCGGATGCGTCGTTTGCCCACCTGCCGTCGGCGGCATCCGTGGTCATGGACCTCGTGCGGGAATCGCAGCGATGAGGACGCGCGACCGCGTCGCCCTGACGGCCGGCCTCGGCGTGGCCGCGGGTCAGTTCGCCCCCGCAGCAACCTTCTTTGCGCCGGTTCGACGGATGGCGGAACCCTGGGTGCTGTGCCGCGTCGACACCGGGCGCGCCGAGGTGGCGCTCACCTTTGACGATGGCCCGGACCCCGATCTGGCGCCAGAGTTCGTCGCTGTCCTCGGGCCCCATCCGGCGACATTCTTCTGGCAAGGATCCCGCGTGCGCCGCCATCGCCAGACGGTTGCCGGAACCGTCGCTCAGGGGCACGAGATCGCCTGCCACGGCGACGATCACCGGACACTGGCACGGCTCGGCCCGCACATGACGATTACCGCGCTCGCGCGCGCTCGGGATTCCATCGCCGAGGCTGCCGGCCGGGCGCCGGCGTTCTATCGACCCGCCTACGGCGTCTGGAACGGCGCCGCATGGGCCGCGGCGCCGCGCCTGGGCATGCGGCGGACCCTGTGGAGCAAGTGGGCCTGGGACTGGCTGGCCACGACGACGACCCCGCAGATCATCGAGCGCATCCTCGCCGGCGCGCGACCCGGCGCGATCCTATTGCTGCACGACGCCGACGGAGCGCCCGGCGCCCCCCAGCGGACGCTTGCGGCGCTACCGGATATCCTCGATGGACTCCACCAACGCGGGCTTCGTCCGGTGACGCTTTCCCGACTGGTGCGCCCGTCCCGTGCGCCGGTCGCCGTCTAGGTCTCAGACGGGACCGCCTGTGCGGGCACGTCCGATCGCACCCACTGGTAGTAGACAAACGCCGCGCCGCCGACGAGAACCCCGGCAAGCGCCACCCAGAAATTCAGGCGCTCGCCGGCGAACACCGTGGACGGATCGACGCGCAGGAGTTCCAGCAGCAGGCGAATCAGTGCGTACAAGCACACGTACAGCGAAAACAGCGCCGGTGGGCGCATCCGAAACCGCGCATCGACCCACAGCAGCATCCCCGCCAGCCCGAAGTCCCAGATCAGCTCATAGAGGAACGTCGGCTGGAAGGCTGTGACGTTGGCGTAGTGGGTTGGCCGGAATTGGGGATCGATCCGTACGCCCCACGGCAGGGAGGTCGGCCCGCCAAACAGCTCCTGGTTGAACCAATTTCCCAGCCGCCCGATCCCCGAGGCGAGCGGCAAGCCCGGCGCGACGGCGTCGAGAAACCTGCTCACGCTGGCGCCGCGGCGTCGCACAACGAAGGCACCGACGAGCGCGCCGAGGAGCAACGCCCCGGGGATCCCGAGTCCGCCCTGCCAGACCGCAAGGGGCGCGTACCACTGGCTTCCCATTTGGCCAGGGGTCGTGATGTCGAAGTACAGACGTCCGCCGATCAGGCCGGCGATCACCGACCACAGGGCCACCTCGAACACAAGATCCGGGTCCCCCCCGCGTGCGGTCCATCGGCGATAGGTCAGCCAGATCGCGGCGACGACGCCGAGAATGATGAACAGCGCGTAGTAGTGGACATGCAACGGGCCAACGTCGAACCACCGTGCAGGTGGCGACGGAATCGAGGCGGTGACCAGTGTCACGTGGCTGAGCGGTCCGGTCATCGCGCGGCTACATCAACGCGGGACTCAGGCTCGCCAGCTCGACGTTCAGCCGCGTCATGAGGCCCGTAACCATGAGGACGCCGAACACGATCAGCACCACGGCCCCCACCTGGCTGATCAGGCGAATGTGGCGCTTGAGGATCCCCATCGCCGACGTCGCCTGATGGACGAACAGCCCGGCCAGCAGGAACGGGATTCCCAGGCCGAGGCCGTAGACCAACAGCAGACTGCCGCCCAGGAACCAGCTACCGGATCCGGCCGCCAGGGTCAGGGCCGCGCCGAGGGTTGGACCGATACATGGCGTCCAGCCGAAGGCAAACGCCGCTCCGGCGAGCCCCGCCCCGACCAGCGTGGCTGGACGCAGCGTGCGATGAAAGCGCCGATCGCGCATCAGGAACATCGGGACCCCGCGCCCGAGCAGGACGAGCCCCATCGCGATCACGAACAGGCCGCCGGCGACCTCGATCGTGTGCCGGTGCTCCAGCAGGCCGGTGCCGGCGAAGCCGACGCTCGCGCCGAGCACCATAAACACCAGCGAGAACCCTGCGACGAATGCCAGGGTCGGGAAGAACACCGCCCAGCGCCGCTTCTCGAACTCATCGAATCCGACCCCCGAGACCACGCCGAGGTACGCCGGCACGAGCGGAAGCACGCATGGCGATGCGAACGAGACAAAGCCCGCCGCAAACGCCACCGAATACGAAACCGGATCTGCACTCAACATCTGCGGCTCCGAGGATGGCAGATCGGGCGCAGCCCATGCCGCCCGGATTCGAACTCGGGACCGTCGGCCCCATCCGGGGCCGACGGTTGAAGCGGGTGGCTAGCGGCGGCCGCCGCCGAGCAGGCTCAGCATCAGCAGGAACACATTGAAGATGTCCAGGAAGATGCTCATCGAGAGCATAATCACGTCACCTTCACCCGAACGTCGGATCCGCTGGAAGTCGTACATGGTGAACACCGAGAAGATTGCCAGGCCGATGATCGACCAGGCCAGGTTTGCTCCCGGGATCGACACGAAAATCAAGACGAACCCGACGACGATCAGCGCCAGCAGGGCGAAGAACGCGATCCGCATCAATGGCGCCAGATCGCGTTTGGTCGCGTACCCGGCGGCACCGAAGCCGGCGATGAACAACCCGGTCAGGCCCGCTGCCTGCCAGAGGATCGTCGCGCCGTTGGGCTGATGGGCGTAGGCCGTCAGGGTCGGTCCGATGGCGACGCCCAACAGCAGGCCGAAGCCGAACAGCAGTCCCATTCCCAGCGAGCCGTTGTGCGCCTTGCGCGCGAAGCTCATGCCGAGCATGACCCCGAACGCACCAATAAAGGCAAGGATCGCGACGCCTCCGGTCGCATCACGGGCGATGTAGGCGCCCGCGGCGGCGAAGATCGCGGTGACCGCGACCAGGAACATCGTCTGCGCGAAGATCGCGCGGGTATCGACAGCGCCGACCGGGGTCGCCGGTGCTCCAGGAGCGCCCCAGGCCTGCTCGTCCAACGGTGGTCGACTGCTCATGTTCCCCTCACGATTGACGGTTCACGATACAAAGGGTAGCCGGAACCGCAATCCCCGTCATGCCGACCGGTCGTGGAACCGGTCAGCGCTCGAACGTGGACCGTCGGATTGCTGCCACGAGTGCGGCAGCGCGTGCGGACGCGACGCGTCCGACCGCCTCCCACCTCACGACCCCGTTGCGGACACGCACGGCCAGGAAGCGGTGGATTCCGACACCCCAAGCGGACGGCATGCACCACACCGATCGGGGAAGGCCGTCACCGTAGGATGGCGGATGACACGATCGGCGATCGCGGTTGCGATGCACCCGTCGATCCAACCGCGCATCGACCCCCAGGCGGCACCGGACGTATGGCGTCCCGGTCGCTCGTCAGTCGGCCGGAGGAGACCTCGGTCCAGCCGACGCGCCGGGTTGCACCGTCGGGATCCCGCGCGTAAACAGCAACGCGACGAGGCTGAACAGCGCCAGGATCGACACGGCGGCGCGTAGCCCGTCGATCCGAGCGGTGGCGTTTGCATCGACGACCGCGTTGGCGGTGGCCTGGGGCACGTGTGCAGTTGCCAACGCCGCCTTCAGGTCGGCATCGGACAGAAACGGGACACCGCTCGCGAGCTCCGTCTGCGCCGTGGCGGCGACGCTTGCGGGCACGTTCGGGTTGCCCTGGATGCCAGTAAAGAACGACGCGGTCAGCGCGGAGATGAGCACCGCACCGGCCAGCGCGGTGCCGATCGAGGCGCCGAGCTGGGTGCCAGTGTTTTGCAGTCCGCCGACCTCGCCGCTTTGCTCGTCCGGAACGGCGGACACCGTGACGCTGCCGAGCTGTGAGGCCATCATGCCCAGGCCGGAACCGGCAAGCAGCAGTGGCCAGGTCACAATCTCCGGGCCTGCCCCGGAGTCGAGCAGGGCAACCAGCAGCACGAGGCCCGCGAACAACGCCATGAAGCCGAGGTTGATCACGCGCCGTGGTGAGGCATTGGGGCGAAGTTTGGGGACGCCGACGGCGAAGGCCAGCAACGTGAGCGAGAGGGGCAGCAGCCGCACGCCCGTCTCGATCGCCGACAGTCCGAGCGCAATGGACAGGAACAGCGGGACGACGAAGAACAGGCCGGCCTGGACGAGGAACATGAACAGGAATGAGAGAACCCCCGCGCGCAACTGGACGTTGCGCAGCAGCCTCGGGTCGATGAGCGCGCCCTCCCGGCGTTCGAGCCTGCGGTTCTCCCACCACACGAACACCCCGAGGACGACACCGCCGGCGATGATCAGCCAGATCGCCGGCGACAGCCCGAGCCAGACCGGTGCGCCAGGGTTGGGCCGGACGAAACCCCACGTCCCGGAGCGGAGGATGCCGAGGACGACGAGCCCCAAGCCGAGCGCCGACAGCACGGTGCCGACCAAGTCGAGTCGCACGCCTTCCTCGACGGGTGTGTCGGCGACCCGGCGTGCCAGCAGCAGAATCACCAGCACGATCAGCACCTCGCCGGCGAAGACCCACCGCCATGACGCGTAGGTCGTGAACAGCCCACCGATCAGCGGACCGAGGGCGGCGGCGATTGCCCCCGCGGAGGCGACGAGCCCGTACGCGCGCGGCCGCTCGGGCTTGCCAAAGTTCGATGCGACGAGCGCAACGATCGCGGGCATGATCAGCACCGCCCCGAAGCCCTCGAGGAACGACCAGCCGATGATCAGTACGGTCAGGTTCGGGGCCAAGGACGTCGTCAGCGACCCGCAGGCGTAGATGACACAGCCGATCGAGAACGCGCGCTTGCGTCCGATGATCTCGCCGACCTTGCCGCCGGTGATCATGAAGGAGGCCATCACCAGCGTGTAGAGCGTGATCGCCGTCTGGATCCCGGTGACTGTGGTCCCGACGTCCTTGGCGACCGTTGCGATGGCCGTGTTCATGACGGTCGTGTCAAGGGCCATGACAAACTGCCCGCCGGCCAGGGTCAGCAGGACCATTCCGGCGGCACCAGTGGCGGTGTTCGAGGAACGGCTCATCGCGGCGAGTTTAATTGACGCACGACGGACAGCCGCGACCCGCCACCGGTCCGAGCTGCACCTCCTTGAGCCGCGCATCGCGACCGACCATCGATCACGTGGACGGGACCTGGCGACCGTGGTACGCGGCGATCGACGAGAAATAGGCCGCGGACGTGAGTCGGTGGCCGACGGCCGCTACCCGAACGGCGCCGGTCTCGAGTCCGTTCCGGTTGGCGTCCGCCGGGGCGGACCGGCCGATCTGTGCATTCCAGGAAAGCCCGGACTCGCAACCGGAGGTGCCCGACATCGCAGGACAGCAGCGGCACGGGGCGATCGCGGCAAGCTGAGGGTCATGACGGTCGCGCGGCGCGATCCAATGGCCGGCACCAGATCGGAAGGCGTTCGGGCTCGACACCGTCCGCGCCGTGCTCGCAGTCATCGCGCTGTTCCTCACGGGCCGCATCCTGTCCTCCCAATTCGAGGAAGTCCCCAGGATCGGATGCCGCCCTCCTTAGGGCCGGCTGGTGTGCATGAGGGCCCCAGGTCACTCGAGCTCCCTGGGGATCCCAGTGGCGGCGCTGAACTAGACTGCAGCCGGTGACGCGCCCAGCACACGATCCGCACGGACGCCCGTTCAATGTCCTGATCAGCTCGGCAGGCCGTCGCGTCGTGCTGGCGCGGCTCTTTCGCGCCGCCCTTGCCGACCTTGGGCTTTCGGGACAGGTTGCGGCAAGCGATGCCAGCCCACTCTCGGCAGCGTGGGTCGAGGCCGACACGCGGATCCGGGTGCCGCGCTGCACGGACCCGGCATTCGTGCCCGAATTGCTCGACGCGTGCATCGCCAACGCGATCCATCTCGTGATTCCGACGATTGACACCGAGCTGCCAGTGTTGGCCGCAGTGCGTGATCAGTTTGCCGCGGTCGGCACGACGATCGCGATCTCGGGGCCGCACACCATCGCGATTGCCCAGGACAAGTCGCGCACACATCGCTGGCTCGTCGATGCAGGCCTGCCGACCGTCGCACAGTGGGCCGTCGCCGATGCGCCCCACGACCCGTCCGCCTACCCGCTAATCGCAAAGCCGCGCTGCGGCAGTTCGTCCGTGGGCGTTCAGGTCGTCCCCTCGCCGGACGTGCTGGCACCGTTGCGCGAGCAGGATTTCGTCGTTGAAGCGATCGCACCGGGCCGGGAGCACACCGTCGACATCTACGTCGACCGCTCCGGTGCCCTAGTCACCGCGGTGCCGCGGCGGCGGCTGGAGACGCGAGGCGGCGAGGTCAGCAAGGGCCTGACGGTGCGGCACGACGGGCTGATCGAGCTTGCCGGACGTGTCGCGGCGTCGCTCGAGGACGCATATGGCGCCCTGAACTTCCAGTGCTTTGTCGATCCGGCCACCGACCGGCTGACGATCATCGAGCTCAACGCCCGGTTCGGCGGCGGCTTCCCCTTGAGCGACGCGGCCGGGGCCTGGGTGCCCCGCTGGATCATCGAGGACCTGGCCGGACTGCCCTCGAGCGTCGGCGAGGGAACGTTCCAGGACGGCCTGGTGATGCTGCGTTTCGATGAGGCGGTGTTCACCACGCGCGAGGCGCTTGGACCTGGTGTGATCTAGGTGTTGGGCCGCTGCGTGATTCTCGATCTCGACGACACACTGTTCCTCGAGCGCGACTATGTGCGCAGCGGGTTCAGCGCGGTCGGCGCACACATCGCCGCTCGCTTCGGACCCACCGATTTCGCGACGACAGCGATGGGCCTATTCGAACGGGGGGTTCGCGGCACGACCTTCAATCAGACGCTCGATGAACTTGGCATCGACCCGACGGATGAACTCGTCAGCGAACTCCGGCACGTCTACCGGCACCACGCGCCCGCCATCGACCTGTTGCCGGACGCGGAGCGCCTGATCGGCCGTCTCGACGGCCGGTATCTGGGAGTGGTGACCGACGGCCCGCCCGAGAGCCAGCGCGCCAAGGCGCACGCCCTTCGAGCTCCGGTGTGGGCGGAGTTGATCGTCTACACCGCCGAACTCGGACGCGGGTTCGGCAAGCCGCATCAGCTCGGATTCTCGCTTCACGAGGTGCGGGCCGGTTTGGCCGGCGACCAATTCACCTATGTCGCCGACAATCCCACCAAGGACTTCGCGGGCCCGAAGGCACGGGACTGGTCCACCGTCCGCATCCGCCGCCCGGAGTCGCTGCACGCCGAGCTCGAGAGCGGCACAGACGTCGATGTCGAGCTCACCTCGCTCGATGAGGTGGCCAGCTAGCCCAGAATCGGCGACGGGGCCCTGCGGCACCGTCAACATCGCCGCCGCGGGCGAAGGACGGCTGCGCCGCCCTCCCCCTGCGTGATCACGACCGCCGACACGCCCTCAGGAGCAGCCGGACGTGCTCCCGCAGTTCTCGCACTTGTAGCACGTGCCGGACCGGATCATCGTCCACCCGCAACTTCCGCAGATCACCCCGTCGTCCTGACGGAACGTGTACTTGCCGCCGCGGTTCGGGGGCAATGCGAGCGCGGTCTGACCCTGCCCGCCGCCGGTCGCAACCGGCAGCTCGATGACCTGGCCACCCTGCTCGTTGTCGTCGCCATCCTCGAGCTCGGCGCGGGCCTCGTCCCGCATGTCCTGCGTGATGATCCCGACCTCGCGCTTTTCCTCTTCGGTAAGGAACTGCGACGACAGCCAGCGCACCACGTAGTCGACGATCGACTTGGCCATCGGAATCTCCGGGTTCGCCGTGAACCCGGAGGGGTCGAAACGCATGTGCGACAACTTGTCGGCCATGATCTCGAGCGGCACGCCGTGCTGAAGTGCGATCGACATGCAGATCGCCAAGGAATCCATGAGACCCGAGACGGTCGAGCCCTGCTTGGCCATCTTCATGAAGACCTCGCCGGGGCTGCCGTCCTCGTACTTGCCGACGGTGATGTAGCCGTCATGGCCGGCGATCGAGAAGTGATGGGTCGTCGCTTCGCGTGTGTCGGGCAGGCGCCGGCGCGTGGGATGCGCGCTCGCCACCGTGGACTGGGACGTCTCGGACTTGCCCGTCGACAGCGGCTGGGTGCGCTTGGAGCCGTCACGGTAGATCGCCAGCGCCTTGACCCCGTTCTTCCAGGCGAGGATGTAGGCGCTCATGATCTCCTCGGGCGTCGCCTCGGTGGGCATGTTCACGGTCTTGGAGATCGCCCCCGAGATGAACGGCTGCACCGCGCCCATCATCAGGATGTGGCCGCGGTAATGAATGGACCGCGTGCCGTTGATCGGGGTGAACGCGCAATCGAACACGGCCAGGTGCTCGTCCCGGAGGCCCGGGGCGCCCTCGATGGTCTCGTGCTCATCGATGAACGCGACGATGGCCTCGACCTCGTCATCGCCGTATCCAAGGCGGGTCAGTGCGGCCGGGACCGTGTTGTTGACGATCTTCATCACGCCGCCGCCGACAAGCTTCTTGTACTTGACAAGTGCAATGTCCGGCTCGACCCCGGTGGTGTCGCAGTCCATCATGAACCCGATTGTGCCGGTCGGCGCCAATACCGACGCCTGTGCGTTCCGGAAGCCGTGAACTGCGCCACGATCGGCCGCGGATGCCCACGCCTCACGGGCCGCATCCAACAGACCGGGGTCGGCGACCAGCATCGGGTTGATGTCTTCGACCGCGCGCTGGTGCATCCGGATGACGCCCTGCATCGGGGCCGCATTGTCCGCGTATCCGGCGAACGGACCCATCCGTTCGGCCAAGTGCGTTGACTGCTCGTACGCACGGCCGGTCATCAGCGCCGTGATCGCGGCGGCATAGGCGCGGCCGCCGTCCGAGTCGTACGGCAACCCCCGGCTCATCACGAGGGCGCCGAGGTTGGCGTAGCCCAGCCCGAGCTGCCGGAAGTCGCGTGCGTTGCGGCCGATCTCCTCGGTCGGGTAGCCGGAGCGCGCGACAATGATGTCCATCGCACCGATGGTCACGTCTACGGCCTGCCGGAAGTCGTCGACCAGGAACGTGCCGTCGTCACCGACGAACTTCATGAGGTTCAACGAGGCGAGATTGCACGCCGAGTCGTCGATGTGCATGTACTCCGAGCACGGGTTTGACGCGTTGATCCGGCCGGTGTTGGGGCAGGTGTGCCAGCGGTTGATCGTCGTGTCGTACTGCATCCCCGGGTCGCCGCACAGCCAGGTGGCCTCAGAGATTTCGCGCAGCAGGTCGCGGGCCTTCACGTTCTCGAGGGTCTCGCCGGTCGTGACCGCCCGCAGGTGCCAGTCGCCATTGGCCTCGGAGGCAAACATGAACTCGTCGGTCACCCGCACCGAGTTGTTGGCGTTCTGGAACTGGATCGATTGCCAGGCCTCGCCGTTCATGCTCATGTCGTAGCCCATCTCACCGAGGGCCCATGCCTTCTTTTCTTCTCCGGCCTTGCAGTTGACGAACTCGTGGATGTCGGGGTGGTCGCAGTTGAGCACTACCATCTTGGCCGCGCGGCGTGTGGTACCCCCGCTCTTGATGGCGCCCGCGCACGCGTCCGCTCCGCGCATGAACGACACCGGTCCGGAGGCGGTCCCGCCGCCGGACAGCAGCTCCTTGCTCGAGCGGACGTTGGAGAGGTTTAACCCCGACCCCGATCCACCCTTGAAGATCATTCCCTCCTTGCTGATCCACGACAGGATGGATTCCATCTGGTCCTGGACCGACAGGATGAAACACGCCGAACACTGGGGGTGCTCACGCGTGCCGACGTTGAACCACACCGGGGAGTTGAACGCCATCTTTTGCTGGACCAGCAGATGCATGAGCTCGGCCTCGAAGCTGTCGGCCTCGGCGGTGTCGGCAAAGTAGCCCTCTTCCTCGCCCCAGGAACGCAGGGTGCGGACCACTCGGTCGATGATCTGCCGGACGCTCATCTCGCGCTCCGGCGAGCCTATGGCGCCGCGAAAGTACTTGGACGCCACGACATTGGTGGCCAGCTGGCTCCAGACCTTCGGTACCTCGACATCGTCCTGATCGAAGAAGCTCTGGCCGCCTTCGCCGGTGATGGACGCGCTTCGGCGCTCCCAGGTCACCTCGTCGTACGGGTGCACGCCCGGAGTGGTGAAGTAGCGCCGGATGCCCAGTCGCGCGCCCGGTGGGCGCTCGGCGGCGGCACGCTGGTCGAGCGCCTCAGTCGCCATCGGGAACCTCCAATGTTGTCGATGTGGTGTTGGTCGTCACGGTGTCAATCGTCTCATCACTCGGGATGTCGTCCCGGCCGCCGCGCAGCGCGCGCAGTCGAACGCGGCTGCCACTGCGATTGGTCGGGTCGACGTTGCCAAACAGGTGCTCGTCCATGGTCACCTGACCGCGCGCCAACAGTGGCTCGCGCTCAAGCCGTGCGAGCTCTTCTTCGAATTCCTCAACATCGGCAAACTGCCGATAGACCGACGCGAACCGCACGTAGGCGACCTGGTCGATCTCCTTGAGGCGCCGCAGTGCCAAGTCGCCGATAAGCGAGGTGCGGACCTCCTGGCGCAGCCGGTTGCGCAGCTCGATCTCGATGTCGCGGACCGCGACTTCCAGCAGCCCGGTCGGCACCGGGCGTTTGTGGCAGGCCCGCTGCAAGCCGGCCAACAGCTTCGCGCGCTCGAAGAATTCGCGCTCGCCGGAGCTCTTGATCACGACGACGGGCGTCTCCTCGACGCGCTCGTAGGTCGTGAACCGACGCCCGCAACCGAGGCACTCACGGCGGCGGCGGATCGCATCCTTGCTGTCGGGAACCCGCGACTCAACGACGCGATGGTCCGGATGTTCACAAAACGGGCAGATCATGGGCTCAGGGCTATATGTGGGGTGTCGAGGTCGCGGCACACACTACATTCAGCGTGTTGGCGGTTGATCCTTCCACGACTCGCCCCCCCGTTTCCACCCTTCTGGACGGTTTCGCGCGCACCGGTTATCGCAATTAGCACGCAAGACGTGCACGGATACTCGGCCGTGCCGCGGGGACTCGGTGGGACCGGGCCGACCCGGGTGCGCGCTAGTTGAGGAAGCTGATGCGCCCCAGCGGCCAGTAGATGATCTCTGCCTCGCCGATCACATTCTTTTGCGGAACGAAGGGATCGACGGCCGGGTCCGGTGGCGAGTTCACCCACTGGTGCGAATCACACGAGTTCGGACGGTTGTCGCCGAGCACCAGAAGATCGCCCTTCGGCACCGCGGGAAAGGTCATGCTGTATTCCGGCGTCACCTCGCCGGGCACCGTGTAGACCTTGCCGTTGACGCGCGTCACGCCGTCCTCGACGGTCACGACGTCGCCAGGAAGGCCGATGACGCGCTTGACGAACGGGACCCCCTTCTCGGGCGCACACGTCGCGACCGCGGACGGCGGCGGGGAGAACACGATGATGTCGCCGCGCTCGATCGATCGGAAGCGGTAGACGACCCGATTGGCGATCACCCGATCGTTGGGCTGGATCGTCGGCACCATCGAGTCAGTCGGAATCTCGTACGGCTTCGCGATGAGCGCCTGGATGATGAAGGCCAGAACGATCGCGACCATCACCGGCAAGAGCACGTCACGGACGATCCGACGCAACTAGATCCTGCCTCCTCGGGCACTCAGCGCGCCGGGAGACCGGCGTCGCCGTATCGGGGGTCGTGCATGGCGCAGGCCGCGTTGCCGGCATCGCGCGGCCAGACGGCCCGCAACGACGGGTTCGGACGGGCTGGCCACCGGCCGGACGCGCGACGCGGATTCAGGTGCCCGCGGCGAGCCGGATCCTAGCCCCGCGCTGCTGGGCCCACAACCGGGCTCGGTGTGACACCGGGCCCCGGCCGCGACCCGGTTCGGGCAGCCCATCAGGCGGCCACTGGCCGCTGCTTGCGCGCGTGACGCAGGCGCCAGCGCAGACGCGGGACGAGCGTCGCCGCCTCCAGGACGATGGTCCCACTCATCTTCGATTCCCCGTATTCGCGGTCGGTGAAGATGATGGGGACCTCGATGACCCGGAAGCCGAGCATGAGCGCGCGATAGGTCATCTCGATCTGGAAACCGTAGCCGGCCGCATGCACCTGATCGAGCGGAATCGCCTCGAGCACGTCGCGGCGAAAGCACTTGAATCCGCCCGTGAGATCGTTGATCGGCACGTTGAGGATCGTCTTGGCATACAGGCAACCGCTCCGGCTGATCGCGCGCCGCGTCCAGCCCCATTTTCGGGTGCCACCCCCGGCCACGTAGCGGCTTCCGAGCACCAAGTCGGCATCCTCGGCCGCCTCGATGAGGGTGGGCAACACCCGGGGATCGTGCGAGAAGTCGCAGTCCATCTCAACGATCAACTGCGCCCCGGCATCGAGCGCATACCGAAATCCCGCGCGGTAGGCGGGGCCGATCCCCTGCTTTGTGGTCCGGTGCAGTACGTGGATGCGCGGGTTCTCCGCGGCATGACGATCGGCGATGTCGCCGGTCCCATCCGGCGAGCGATCGTCGACGACCAGGACGTGACCATCGATGTCCGCATGGGCGAAGACCTCCATCAGCGCGTCGAGCATCCGGTCGATGTTCTCGGCCTCGTTGTACGTGGGGAGTGTGACCCAGACCCCACCCTCGTGCGTCACCGGCTACCACCTTGGACATCCTGAATTTCCATACGCACTCCAGCCGCCTGCAGGGCGGTCATTCGTCACGCGGGTCGGCGCGCAGCGGCATCACGCGACGGCAAAGCATACGGCCGCGGGTAAAACGCGGGGCATTTCCACGTCACATTCCCCATTCTGCCCGCCGGCCCTGCGCGAACATCGCGCGACTGGCGCAGTTGACCGGTGTGCGAGGCTGAACCGATGCCAGCGACAACCCCGCTCGTCCTCCTCCACCCGTACCCGGCCGATGCGACGTTCTGGAACCGGTTCCGGTCCGCGCTCGGCGGCATGCGCGAGATCATCACACCGGAAGCACCGGGCTTCGGCAACGCCGCGCCCGAGGTCGGTTGGACCATTGCAAGCGCCGCCGATGCCGTGGCCATGAGGATCGGCACCGGCGCCCCGCATGGCGTCGCGTATGTGATGGGCCTCTCGATGGGCGGATACACGGCGTTGGCCCTGGCCGCTCGACATCCCGAGCGCGTAAGCGCGCTGATCCTGGCCGACGCTCGCGCGGACGCGGACGATCCCGCCACGCGGCGGGCCCGGCATGACGCCGCCGCGGTGGTGGCCGGCGGCGGTCGCGATGATTACCTGTCGGGCCTGCTCCCGCGTCTGGTTGCCGCCGGCGCATCGGGCGACGTCCGTGACGAGCTCGCGGCCTGCGCGGGCCGCCAGTCGTCCGACGCGCTCACCGGCGCGCTGGCCGCGCTCGCCGGGCGCCCGGATCGTCGGCGGGAACTCGCCCACCTCGCGCTCCCGACCCTCGTCGTCGTCGGGAGCGAGGATCTGGTCACGCCTCCGGCGGCGGCCCGCGTCCTCGCCGACGGCATCCCAGACGCTCGGCTCGTGGAGATTTCTGGCGCGGGGCACCTCACGGCCCTCGAGCGTCCCCATGAGGTGGCCGAGGTCGTCGCCGGATTCCTGCAGGGGCTCCCTGACCGGCGTTGAACCGGGCATACCGTGGGGGGTTTGACAGAACGTTAGGGGCCTAATAAATTAACCGGTGAAACACATTTTCTTTCGCCTGCTATTAGTGAGGTTTGGCTCGAATGCCGTCCCTTCCTCCCGCAATTGACCTCAACGTGCGTCACCGTGGACGCGGTCAGCTCGTCGTCGGGCTCCACGACCTCAACCACGATGGCCGCCAGATGCTGGATGCGCTGTCGTTGCTTCCGCAGCGCGAATATCGGATCATCGCGCCGGACCTGCGTGGCCACGGCAAGTCGCCGTCGCCATCGGGGCCCTGGAGCATCGATGACTTCGCTTCGGACGTGGCACGAATCATCGCCGCCGAAGGCGGCCCGGCCGTTGTGGTCGGTCAGGGCGTCGGTGGTGCTGCGGCGCTCGCGCTTGCGCTCGGTCACCCGGGCCTGGTCAACGGACTCGTCGTGACGGGCATCAGCCCCCGCAGCGAGGACGCCAAGGCGCAGGATCGGTGGACCAAGGTCGCGCGCATCCTGCGCGAGCGCAATCGCGAGGGCATCGCCTTCACCGCCGAGGCGATGGCCAACCGCCCGGATTGGCGTGGCGCGCTGCCGCAACTCGATGTCCCGACGGTCGTCCTGGCGACCACTGGCGACCGAACCGCGCCCGTGGAACTCCAGCGCGAGCTCGGAACGTGGGTGCGCGGTGCGCGGGTCCATACCCTCAACGCCGGCCACGACATCGCCGCGGAGTTCCCGGAAGCGCTGTCTGAAGCCATCGGCGAAGTGCTGCACCGCGAGCCCCAGGCCGTCGCCGCCTAGATTCCCAGGCCCCCGCCCACCGCGGGCGGGGGTCGACGGGCCCCGTCAGCGAGGACCGGCTCAGGCAGGGGTGGCGGTGTCCACCAGCTCGTAGAGCGTCGTTCGCTGCACCGGCATGCGATCCATCCTCCGGATCGCCTGTTCAAGCTCGTCCGGCGTGGCCAGCTGACCGTGCGCCGCCCCCGATGCACGGGAGATGCTCTCGTTCATCAACGTTCCGCCGATGTCGTTGCACCCCGCCTCGAGCAGCCGGGCACCGGCCTCGAGGCCGAGCTTGACCCAGCTGGCCTGGATGTTGGGGATCAGACCGTCGAACGCGATTCGCGCCACCGCGTGAATCAGCACCACTTCGTCCCAGGTCGGGCCCGGGCGGGACTTGCCCTGGAGGTACATCGGCGCCCCCATATGCACGAACGGCAGCGGGACGAATTCGGTAAATCCGCCGGTGCGACGCTGGATCTCCCGCAGCACCTCATAGTGGCGCGCGGTGGCCTCTGGATAGTCAATGTGCCCGTGCATAATCGTGCTCGTGGCGCGGAGCCCGAGCTCGTGCGCGCTGATCATGACGTAGGCCCATTCGGCCGTCCGCAACTTGTCGGGGCACAGGTACTCGCGCACGCGATCGTCGAGGATCTCGGCCGCCGTGCCTGGCAACGTGCCGAGTCCCGCGCCCTTGAGCATCGCCAGGAAGTCGGGGACGTCGACGTCAAGTGTCGCTGCGCCCTGCCAGATCTCCAACGGCGTGAACCCGTGGATGTGCATGTCGGGAAGTTCGGCTTTGACCGACTTGACGATGTCCAGGTAAAAGTTGCCGTCGAAACTGGGGTGGATTCCGCCGACCAGGCACACCTCCGTAGCGCCGAGCGCCCAGGCTTCCTTCGATCGCTCGACGATGTTGTCGATCGACAGCAGGTACGGGTCGTCACGGAATTCCAGGCTCTTCGGGCCGCGGGAGAACCCACAGAACCCGCAGCGGAAGTAGCACTGGTTGGTGTAGTTGATGTTGCGGTTGATCACATAGCTGACCGTCTCGCCACACCGGCGCTCGCGGAGCTCGTCGGCGACGGCGGCGATCGCGTCGACTTCCGGGCCGCGCGCGGTGAACAACAACGCGACCTCGATCTCGGTCGGCGCCTCGCCGTCGAGCGAACGGGCCAGGATCCGCGCGATCTCCGGTCGACTCCGTCCGGTGTCGGCCGAGGGGGCGCGTCTGGTCCAAGCGTCATCGGACCATTCGGCTGAAAAGCGTACGTCGGGCACGGGCGCAGCCATGTCACGCCCGGGCGCCCACTCGTAGCGCGGGCGCGCGGCGCCCGAACCGTCGGTCTGGTTGCACCATGCCCGGAATTCCGTTGGCGAGAGCATGCCCCGCATGGCGTCGATGCTCGCAAACAGCGGCAGTGCAGTGCGCTCGACCAGCAGGTGGTCCGCGAGCGCATCGCGCAGTCGACCGACCTCGACGTCGGACCATGTGTGCGGGATGATCAGATCCGACGCACCGTCGGCGATCGCGCGCAATGCGCCCTCGAGCGAGTCGACCGCACTCGAGATGGCGACGCCGAGCCCCGGCAGATCCACCAGCGCTGCGACCGCCGCCACCTCGTTCTGTTCGGCGCGGACCCACGCCGCGGCGGCGCGCACGGCGGCATCGAGCACGTCGCGCTTGGGGCCGCTGGTGCGTACGGTGATGCGCGCGCCGCTGACGCCCGCGTCGTGGAGCCGGATCGCGTCATGCGGGTCGACCAGCCACGCGATGGCTGACTGGTCTGCCGAACCGACAACCCCAAGCAGGCCCGCGGCCAGCACGGCGGCTGTCACCGCGGCAGGATCACCGTCGATCTGGGCTGTGGTTGCGCCCTCGGCACGGGAGCGGCGCAGCTCATCCTCGCTGGTCGTGCTGCCGATCGTGATGGTGCGACTGAAGGTGACGATCACCTGGGCACCTGTACCAATCCTGGCGCGCAATCGAGCTGCGCATGGATGAAGGGCTGCACGGCGGGGGCGACGAACCCTGGGCGGTCGATGTAGTCCGGGTAGATCGTTAGACGTTCGGTCAGCGCGTAGCCGGCCTCTTGGCACAACGCGCCGAGCGCGCCGATGTTGGGCCACGGCGCTTCCGGATTGATGAAGTCCGGCGTCAACGGCGAGATCCCGCCCCAGTCATCGATGCCGGCCAGCAGCAACGGGCCATAGTCCGCAGAGAGATTCGGCGGAGCCTGAATGTGTGCGTCAGGCCCCATGATCAGCCGCGCGATCGCACACGCGGTCATCAGCTCAATGAGTCCCGGCTCACCTGCCGCGGCCATCGGCGTGTGCTCCTTGGCGCGGAAGTTCTGGACGATGATCTCCTGGATGTGCCCGTATTCATCCTGGAGATCCCGGATCGCCAGCAGGGCCTCGACCCGCTCGCGCGGCGTTTCTCCGATCCCGATGAGGATCCCCGTGGTGAACGGGATTTGCAGCTGCCCGGCCTTGCGGATCACCGCAAGACGCGTCGACGGGCGTTTATCGGGGGCGTGTTCGTGCGGGCCACCCGCGCCGCAGAGGCGGTCGGCGACCGTCTCGAGCATGAGGCCTTGGCTCGCCGATACCTCCTTGAGCTCCGCCAACTCGCGCGATGACATCACCCCGGCGTTGGGATGCGGCAGCAGCCCCGTCTCTTCGATGACCCGCTTGCACATCGCGACCAGGTACCCGTGGGTCGTGGTGTGGCCGTATCGCTTGAGCAGTTCGCGATGGCTGGGCCAGCGCGCCTCGGGGCGATCTCCAAGACAGAACAGCGCCTCCTTGCACCCCATCCGCTCACCGGCCCGGGCGATGGCCATGACCTCGTCCGGACTCATCGTGTGCGCCCGCGGATCGCCGGGGTTCTTGGCGAATGTGCAGTACGAGCACACGTCGCGACACAGGTTCGTCAGCGGGATGAAGACCTTGCGCGAATAGGTGACGACAGGCGGACGACCGAGGTCGCGCATCTGGGCGGCGGCGGCCCAGAGCGCGGCATGGTGGCTACGGGACACGTCGGCCAATGACAGCGCTAGCTCACGCGAGACGCGACGTCCCCGCTGGGCGTAGTCGATCGCGTCCCACAGCGCAGTCGGTGCACTGATGGCCGGTGGCGGGGGCTGCAAAGAGGTCATGGTCGGTCGGATCCCCTCGGCGATCAGCCCGGATCTGGGCCGGCGCCCTCGCGGAAACGCCGCCAGTCCGGCTTGCGCTTTTCCTGGAACGACGCGATGCCCTCCTGGGGCTCAGGGCCGAAGATGTGGTTGAGGGCCACAAGCTCGAGCCCGTGCTGGACAGAGCCGTACAGCACATCGGTGGCAGAGTTCATCGCGAGCTTGGCGAGGCGCAATCCCTGCGGGGACCGCTGCAGGATCTGGGTACACCACGCGTCAACTTCGGCATCGAGCTGATCGTCGGGCACCACCTTGTTGACCAGCCCCATTTGGAGGGCTTCGTCGGCCGTGTATTGGCGGGTCAGGTAAAGGATCTCCCGAGCCTTCTTCTCGCCGACGACGGCGGGCATCAACTGGCAGCCCCACCACAGCGGCGCGCTGCCGATCTTCGGTCCGGCCTGACCGAACTTGCCGGACTCCCCCGAGATCGTCAGGTCACACATGACGTTCAGCTCGTTGCCGCCGCCGATGCAATAGCCACGCACCTTGACGATGATCGGCTTGCCGTTGTTGCGGATCGCCACGGCAAGTCGGTCGCTGACATGGTGGACATGACGCTTCTGTTGAATCGTGCGCGTCGGATCGGCGACGTCCCCGCCGACGCAGAAAGCGCGTTCGCCGGCGCCCGTGAACACGATCACGCCGACCCGCTCGTCGTCTGCCGATCTCTCGAAGGCCACGCAGAGTTCCTCGAGGGTCTGGGTCCGGAACGCGTTGAGCTTCGCGGGTCGGTTCAGCGTGATCGTGGCGCGTGCGCCATCGACCTCGTAAAGGATGTCTTCGAAGTCCATCGCGGGAGGCCCTCCTCGGGGATTCGGTCACGGCGAGGCCTGATGAAGTCTAGCCATCTCGCGGCAACCGACGCCGCGGCTGTGACGAACGCAACGATGTGGCCTGGCTTCGCCGACGACGGCGCCCCCAGATGCCCGTAAGTTGGGCCCCACGCCTTGTGCTGGGGATCGGACGGGTGTAAATACCGTTTGTTCCATTCGTTACGAGACCCCATCTCACGATGCAAGAAACCGCACCAATCACCGATCAACCCACATCAGCTTCCGCGCGGAGCCACGATTCGTTTCAGCCGCAGTACCGGGTCCAGGCCCTCGAGCGGGCTGCCGCGATCCTCGGTGCGTTCAGCGCCGACGAACCCGAGCTGCGCCTCAGCGATCTTTCCGAGCGCCTGGGTTTGCACAAGGCGACGACCCATCGCTTCCTTGTGAACCTCGAGCATCTGGGTTTCGTCGAGCGGGCACCGCATTCGGGCAAGTACCGGCTCGGCTGGCGCCTGTTCGAGCTCGGCGGTCTTGTCTCACAGCGGCTCGACCTGTGGGACGAGGCGCTGCCCTTCCTCGAGGGCCTCGTCCGCGATACCGGCGAAACCGGCCACTTGGCTGTTCTCGAAGGCGGCCAGGCGGTGTACATCGAGCGCGTGGAAACCCGACGGGCGCTGCGCCTGCCGTCGGCCGTGCGGCGGGGGTACCCCGCCCACGCCACCAACTTGGGCAAGATCCTGCTCGCCTACGCAAGCGCTGACGTCGTCGATCAGATCCTGTTGACGCGTGAGTTGGAGGTGTTCACCCCGAACACCATCACCAACGTTGATCAACTGAGAGTCGAACTCGCCGCAATCCGGGAGCGCGGCTATTCAGTGGACAACGAGGAGTTCGACGAGGGCCTGAGATGCATCGGGGCCCCCGTTCGCGACAGCTCCGGCCGTGTGGTCGCCGCGATCGGCATCGGCGGACCTGTCACCCGCGTCACTCCGGCCCGCATCGAGGAGCTTGCACGCGTCGTCATCGCCGCGGCGCACAGTCTTTCGCTGCGACTGGGCGCCGGACATGCACCCGCCTGGGCGGCGTCGGACGCCCTCCCCCGCGATGGATCGCGGTTGGTTTCTAGGGGTCCATTACCGAGTCGCTAGGCTTCTGCCCGCGACTTCAGACTCCGTACTGTTTCGTACTAGCCGAGTATTAAGGAGATACGCCTTATGGCGACCGCAGGCACATCACGGCTCCGTCTCTCGAGCCGCACCTCGCACTTCGTGTTGCCCAAGCAGTGGGCGTCCATGCGCAAGGCGGAGGCCCTCGAGCGGGAGACCGGCAAGCGGGTCATTCACTTCGAGAAGGGCGACTTCCAGGGCGACGAGTTCTACCCTGCGCCGCACATCTACGAGGCTGCAGCCCGAGCGGTACACGAAGGACACGTGCGCTACGTCCCGGGCCCGGGTATTCCCGAGTTGCGTGACGCCATCGCCGATGAGGCCACCAAGCGCGGTCGCCCGACCGAGCGTGATGAGGTGCTCGTCACGATGGGCGCGAAGCACGCCTTGACCCAGTCCCTGTTGACGATGGTCGACCAGGGCGACGAGGTCATCTTCCCGAACCCCGGCTACCCGCCGGACGAGTTCTGGATCACATACGCCGGCGGCAAGGTCGTCTACGCACCGCTGGTTGAGCCGGACTTCCACTTCGACCTGGACAGTCTGCGCAGCCTGATCACGCCGAAGACCAAGATGCTGATCATCAACTCGCCGCAGCGCCCGAACGGCATGGCCGTCGGCCACCTCGACGAGATCGCCGAGATCTGTCTCGAGCACAATGTCGTGGTGTTGACCGACGAGATCTTCAGCCACATGGTCTATGCGCCGTCCGTGCACCAGACGATCGCCGCCGTTCCCGGCATGGCCGACCAGTCCATCCTGGTCGACACGTTCAGCAAGACCTACATCATGACCGGGTTCCGGATCGGCTGGTGTGTGGCCAACAGAGAGCTCATCACCGCGATGGACATCTTCCAGCAGAACTCGGTCACCAACGTGCCGGCGTTCGTGCAGATCGCCGCCCTGGCAGCGATCACGGGCCCCCAGGACCACGTGCTCACGCAGACCGCCCGCCTGCAGGCCAAGCGCGACAAGACCGTCGCCGCCCTCAACGCGATCGACGGCATCGAGTGCCTGAGCCCCGACGGCTCGTTCTATGTGTTCCCCGACATTCGCGGCACGGGCATGACCGCCCAGCAGTTCGCCGACCACCTGATCGACAGCCACGGCGTCGGCGTCGTCGCAGGGAGCTCGTTCGGTGACCGCGGTGAGGGACACATCCGACTCACGTACGCGTGCCCGGACGACGTCCTGGAGGAGGGTCTGGACCGGATCCGCCGGGGGGTTGAGGGCCTCTAAGGCCGCAGTGAGCACGTCGGCATCCCGCCGCTCGGATACCGAATGGACGACCCGCCGCCCGCGTCACGCCCGCCCCCGCTGCCGCGCCCGTGATCGATGCGTGGTCGCGCCGCGCCTCGTTTGGATGACCGTGAGGCGGGTGCGACGTCAGATCGCATCACTCCGACGATGTACAACCTCGGCGGAAGGGTCACGAACGCCGAGCTGATCCAGGCGGCCTGTCACGACATCCCGTCCCACCACGCGACATTGCCTGAGGTTGGTGCCGCACTCTCCGAGCTGAGTGGCCTACCAGTGGCAGATCACTCGCAGCTGGCTGTATTCCCAGGGCGGTCTCAACAGTGGAGCGGCCTGCCAGTCGCCGGCGTGCAAGCTGGCCGCGCCGACGCTCAGCGCTACCGCGATCACGATGATCGCGCGGATGGAGAAAGGCAGACGCCTGCTGAGGCGTACAAGACAGCACCTGGCGAGGTTCTCGTGATCACCGAGGCCCGCACGGTCTCTGGTGTCGACGATCTGGCGGCGACTTCCCGGGCTCACGTCGAGCGCCCATACGGCGTTGAACCGCCCCTATCGCACCCCACGCCTTCGCCGGCCCAACGCAGACCCGTGCACCGACCGGGACGGGGATGAAGCCGACGAGCGGATTCGAACCGCTGACCCTACGAGCGCGGTGCGGCCCGCGTGGCTGGTTGCGGTCCGTGGCGCTGACCGTCCGGGACACGCCGATTTCCCGCGTTTTGCCTCCTTGCGTGTCGCGGCTGGTGCAGGGTGGTGCGTTGCCACCCCGTTGCCACGACCGGGCACGACCTGCACGCGCGGCGCGTCGCTATCAGGACCAGGCGCAGCGACAACCACCAGTGCGCTGGGGTCAGTACCCGCCCCCGTCGGCGGTGCCGAACGGCAGCGGCCTCGCGGCCGGGCACCCCGCGCTCGACCCCGTCCACGGAAGTCGGACCGTCACCGCGCTCGCGTTGTTGTCATCGTTCGACTCGTAGATCACGTTGGTCGGATCGGCGATGTGCACGTAGGCGAAGCAGCCGTGCAGCCCCGTCACGTTAATGTAGTTCTCGTTGTAGGTCGCGGGGTAGATGTCCGACCAGCCAACCGACGTGCCGAGCGTGCGCGCCCGTGCCCCGAGAACCTGGCTGCATCCCGGGAAGTGCGCGCGCGTCGGCGAACCCCGCAGGTAGCCGTGGGTGCGCTTGAGGTCCCGCAGGCAGTAGGTCGTCTTCGGGCCCACACGCACCAGCTGCGTGGGGTGTCCGGACCCGTCGAGCCGCCACAGCTGCATCGCCGCAGCATTCCTCCACTTCCAGTACCGGTACTGGCCGGGTACGGCCTTGAAGTAAAGGTGTGCTCCGGTGGAGATGGAGACGTACCCGCCGCGTCGCAGGTGCAGGTGCTGCACGGCGGACATGGTGTATTCGCCCGTGCGGCGTCCGAACAGCTCTGCCGGCCCGACGCCCATGTTGTTGATCGAGTTGCGCGACAGCAGAAGCACGTGTCCGTACCCGCTGCGGGCGAAAAGGTTGGAGGGCGGGCTCATCCGCAGATCCGGGCACACGTACTCACCGGCCTCCGGTCCGATGCATGGGTTGAGTGGGCGCGCGTGTGGTCCCGCGTCGGCGGTTGCGTAGGCGAAGCGCCAGGTCGCCGTGAGCGGCACGGTCGCAGAGCCACTGGGTGCGCTCGGGTGGGGCACACCGAGCACCGACCACAACATCGCCCCCGCATAGCCAAGTTGGCGCGCCGAGGTCAGACGCGCCCTCGCCGTGCTGGCTGAGCCCCCGGGGTCCATGGCGCCGATCACCACCGGCCGGTCCGCGCCGTACCCCGCCGCCAGCTGGGAGACGTTCGTGCACAGCGCGCAGGCCGTACCGGCCATGCCCGTGAACCAGTGCGGGGCGTAAAAGTCCAGGCCGAGTCCGGTCCACAGGCCGATGCGGTCCACAGACTCGGGGCCGATGCTCGCCAGCGCGTGGGAGTCGTGGTGGATCTCCGCCGTGAGCGACTGGACCGTCGCCTGCACGTCCGCTGGGGACACCGCACCAGCATCGACGCCGCGCTCGGGCTCGTCGAACAGCTCGTAAGAGAGCACGTGCGGGTTGCCCGCGTACCGCCGGAACAGCGGCGCGAGCGCGCTGGCAAGCTGCGCGCGCTGCGCGGGGTCGGACATCCAGGTGGTGGGGATCGTGCGGGTATCGGAGAACAGCACGAGGTCGAGGTAGATGTCGTAGTGCGCCGCCAGGGCGACGGCGGCATCCATGTCGGGAAACACCCGAGCGCCCTGCAGACTCGTGGGCGCGCCGCCGGCCCCCCGGGCGATCTGCCATGCGTCTCCGGGGAACGCATACCAGCGAACGACCCGCACCCCGTGCCGCGCGAGCGTGCGGAAACGGGCTTCCAGTGCCGTCTGTGAGGAGAGCACCCCACCGTTGTGTTGGCAGCCGAAGTCGCAGCGCCAGTGCAGCCACGGCAGGTTGGCGCCCTCGAGGAACCAGTTGCGACCGATCCAGTGCAACCGCGAGGCCGGAACGTTGCCATTCGTTGAGTCGGCCGTCGCAGAATGCCAAGCCATCCCCAGACACATCGCCAAGAGACAAAATAGGGCGATGGCGTGAGCACGCCTGAGCGGCCGCCGGTCGTTGGCTGGGTCGTTAT
Source organism: Thermoleophilia bacterium (assembly GCA_017882585.1). Classification (GTDB taxonomy): domain Bacteria; phylum Actinomycetota; class Thermoleophilia; order Miltoncostaeales; family Miltoncostaeaceae; genus CAITWD01. Next base: position 7,960 of record JADGPF010000026.1, on the reverse strand, counting down.
GAGGGAAGTTGAGAATCACGCGGTGCCGCGGCCCCGCCGGCAGGTGTCAGTGACGAGACTTCGCGGGATCCCGCCGACCTGACTGACCCCGCCGCCGGAGACCGCCACGGTGGGCGGGTCGCGCTCGTCATCCGGAGGCAGGAGGGCCGCCGCGAACCATCCGGGGGGCGCCGCGTCATCGTCGCTCCTCGCGACACCGGTCGGCGCGTTCGGCGATGCGGTCTCGGCGGGGGCCGTGCCCTGGTGGTGGTGATCGCGGGCGCCGGCCACCCCGATGCGCCAGCCGCCGAGCAGATATATGGCCGTCGCGTCCACCGTCGCCGAGACCGTGTCCGCCGTGTTCGCGCTCATTCGTCTGAGAAGTTCCACGGCCCCGGCTCTGTTCGGAGCGTTGAAACGCTCACCGTTCGACAGCGGCAGGCTCCCAGCACCTGCGTGGTCTGTCAACGCGTATCCGCGCGGACGCCACACCCTTTGGCCACGCTCCCTCGGCGTCCGATGACGAACATGCCACGCGGCAGACGCCTGGCTCCGTGCATTCGCCGAACACGCGAACGGGTAGTCGCGGAACCGCGCGGGACGAAAGGCCCCCTGCTCAATGAAGGAACGTCGCTCCAAAAACGCCCTGCAAGGACGATCTCGGAAGCCAACCGCCGCAGGTGTGAGTGCTGCCGCGAACGTACCCCCGATCTCCTATTGATGAAGAACCCGAACGGCCAATGTGTCGCATTCCGACCCCGACCTCTCTCGACGAGATCCTTGCCTGCCGCCGACCATATCCCTGGTTCCGGACGACGGGCGCCGCCGGGTTTCGCACCGCATTTGCGATGGTGCCAGCGCTCCGTGCCGTTCGGTGACGCGTCTCGCAGTGGCCCGTGCGAGAATCCGACGCGATGACACCGACCGTGACCGACGTCCCCGAGCGCCGACGCTTCGAGATCGACGTTGACGGGGGCGTCGTGGGCTTCGCGGAGTATGAGCGCAGACCGGGCGTCATCGCCTTTGTCCACACCGAGGTCGACCCGTCACAGGACGGTGCCGGCATAGGAACGCTACTGGTGAGAGCCGCGCTGGACGCTGCGCGGGCCCAGGGGCTGGCGGTGCTGCCGTTCTGCCCGTTCGTCCGCGGTTTCATCGACCGTCATCGCGAGTACCTCGACCTCGTGCCGGTGGAGCGACGCGCCAAGCTCGGGCTCGGTGATGGCTAACGCTCGGAGCGACGCGGGCCCAGCGGGGAGCGCTGTTGCAGACCTCCCGAGCGGACGGTCGCCGGGCCACTGGTGAGAGGTCGCATACGACCGACTCAGACCGAGGTCAACGCGCCGCTCGCCGAGCAGCGTCGCGGTTGCGCGTGCCGGGCCGGGCGCGGAATATGCAGTTGTGCAACAGCCTCCAGCCGGGAACTCGGTGATGTCCTGAGCCGCGGCAGTGACGTGAACCAGAGCTCAAACTGGTCGACAGAGAGCTCGACCAGGGAGATCGCTCTGCCCCCTCGTCGATGCACGACGCTTCCGCGGCGCGGTTCAGGCCGTCGGCGACCGCATCGCACTCCGACCCTCGCGTGAGACGATGAGACCGACGAGAACTCGTGCGACGAGCGCGTGCCGGCTCACTTGGGCTCACCCAAGGCGATCGCGGTGAGTGAACCGGCGAGGATCCGACCGACAGGAGTTACCAGCACAATGACCGGGTACGACCCTGACAGGATGCTCGTCGAGACGCGGGCGTTCAACGCCGAGCTCGAGCGTCTGATGGCCACCGTGCCCTCGGTCCATACGGTCCCGCCGGCGCAGACGCGCCGCGACCGCCGGGAGGGTCTCGGCATCTTCCCTGCGCCCGTGCTCTTGCCCAACGCCCGGACGATCGAGATCGGCGGCCCCGGCGGCCCCGTCCCGCTGCGCATCATCCCACCGGATCGGGAGTCGACGGGAGCGTTCCTTCACATCCATGGCGGCGGATGGACCTTGGGCGGCAACGACCTCCAGGACACGCGCCTGGACCGACTCGCCCGCGAGACCGGCCTCACGGTCGTGAGCGTGGACTACCGCCTGGCCCCCGAGAACCCCTACCCGGCGGCGCCGGACGACTGCGAAGCCGCCGCATTGTGGCTGCTGGGGGACGAGGGGAAGGCCGCACTCGGCGTCGGAGGCGAGTTGGCCATCGGCGGCGACTCAGCCGGTGGGCACCTTGCCGCGCTGACGCTCGTACGGCTGCGCGACCGGCACGGGATCACCGGGGCATTCGGCGCGGCCGTGTTGCAGTACGGCAGCTTCGACCTGTCGATGACACCGAGCCAGCGGCTGTGGGGCGAGCGCAACCTTGTGCTCTCAGTGCCCATCCTGAATTGGTTCGTGGACCAGTTTCTGCCGGTGCATGACCGCGAGCAGCGCCGTGACCCAGACATCTCGCCCCTGTTCGCAGAGCTGTCCGGCATGCCGCCGGCCATCTTCACGGTCGGCACGCAAGATGCCTTGCTTGACGACACGCTGTTCATGGAGGCGCGTTGGCGTGCCGCGGGACATGCGACCGAGCTGCGCACCTGGGCCGAGGCGCCGCACGGGTTCATCTCGCTGCCGATGACCGTCGCCGACGCGGCGCTGTCCGCCGAGTACGACTTCCTCCGACGCACGCTGGGCCTGCACCCGCGTTAGTCGCCGCGGCACGGCGCGGGATGGAGCCGCGCCCGAACCCGGCGCGGGGGCGGATGGGTCCGTGGGCATCGGACCATTTCGGGATGCGGTGCGCGACCGTGAGAGCGTCCGGCACGGGCCGGGTGCCGCGTTCCCGGAGGATCGATGCTCGGTTCCACATGATCCGATCGGGCACCCGCATCGCGAGGGTCTGCACGGCGATGGTCCCTGCGCCGAAGGCACGCGTAGGGCGCTGCCGCGCGCTGGCGGCCTGCGCGCCATAGGTTGTACAGGTGCGTATTCGTCGCCACCCCCTTGCTCAGATGCGTCGACGGCCCGTAGTCGTTCGGGCAGGCCGCCGCGTGCTCGGCATCGCGATGGGCCTGGCCATTGCCGGATTTGCGCTTGCGCTCAGCATCTCGGCGGTCGGGGCCACGGGTGCCAGTCAGTCGCTGTCGGTGGTGATATCCGGTCCGGGCCGTGTGGTGGTCGGCAGCCCGCGCACGATCTGCACGAGACGGTGCTCGCTGACCGAGCCCCGTGGTGCCCACGTCACCCTGAGCGCCCGTCCGGTCGGGACGGCACGCTTTGTTGGCTGGTCGGGTGCGTGCTCGGGCACCGCGACCTGCCGGGTGACCATGCCCGCCGCCCTCGGGGTGACTGCGACCTTCCGCTCGACTGTCCGCCTCGCGGTGACCGTCACCGGCACGGGCGCAGGAAGGATCTCGAGTATGCCCGGCGGGATCTCGTGTCGGGCCCGTTGCGGCGCGCGCTTTGTCACCGGCACTCGGGTCGCCCTGCATGCGGCCGCAGCAGCTGGGTCGGCGTTCGCCGGGTTTTCCGGTGCCTGCAGGGCGACGGCCTGTGCACCGGTGATGTCCAGGGACCTGACCGTCGGTGTCCGCTTTTCGGCGGATCCGGTGGCACCGGTGAGCGGCGTCAGCGTGACCGGCCGCACACGGACCGCGATCGATCTCTATTGGATCACGCCATCCAGGGTCACCATCACCCGGATCATCGTGCGCCGCGCCAATGGTGCGCGGGCACCGGCGCGGACGACTGCGGGCACGGGCGTGCCGACACATGGATCACACCCAATCGCCGTGACCGACACCCGGTTGGTCCCCGGCACCCGGTACAGCTACGCAATCTTCGTGCGTGACCGGTTCGGGCATACCTCTCCAGCGGCCAGGATCACTGCACGCACCGATGCGATCACTGCCAGACATCTCAACACCCCGATCCTGTCCCTCACCCCCGGCCCGGCCCAGCTCACCATCAACGGCTTCGCCGCCGTTGCCAAGGCCTCCGGTTACAGCTACCGGCTCTGCGATCGGGCGGGCGCCAGGTGCGCAGCCGCCACACCGGTGTCGACGGCCGGCACGACGATCCCAAAGCTTGTCGATGGCGTCTCGTACACGGTCAAACTCATCGCGATCGGCAACGGCACCGTCTGGGCGGATTCGGTTGCTGCCGTGCAGCGTGCGGCCCCTGCCGCCACCCCGTTGGTGCCGCCGAGCAGCACTCACGCCGGATGTGCGCCGACGACCATCGCCCAGGAAAACGCCAAGCCTGGCGGTACGGGGTGGCAGCCGCCATCGACGATTGCCGCCCCGCTCGTGCAGGGCTTTGCCCAGTACACCAGCGTCGCCTGCGGCGGGATTGTCGGCCTCTACCTGGGTACCCAGAGCACGACGCCGGTGCCCGTCCGCGTGGAGGTCTGGCGGTTCGGGGACTACCACGGCTCCGGTGGGCGCGTGGTCTGGACCAGCCCCACGCTCCACGTGTCTGCGCCGGCCACCTGGGAGCACGTCGACCCGACGACCTACGAGGTCACTGCCCCGTGGCAAGAGACCGCCACCCTGGCCGTCTCGCACGATTGGACGCAAGGAATCTATGAGCTGCGTCTCGTGCCGGTCGGCAACCCGGGCGCGGCTGGCGCCATCCCGCTTGTGATCCGCGATGGCACCCGCACCACCCCGATGGTGCAGGTGCTGGCCACCAATACCGACCAGATGTACAACACGTGGGGTGGCAACAGTGCCTACTCGACGGCGACGGGTATCTCGACCGTGGTGAGCCTGAACCGTCCGTATGACGGTGCCGGAATGGCGCAGATACTCAGCGAGGATGTCCCGCTGGCGCGCTACGCCGAATCCCAGGGACGGGCCATCAGCTATCTGACAGACGGTGATCTCAACTCCGCCAGCCCTGAGATCGGTGCGGCTACCGCGATTGTCGTTGGGTCGCACTCGGAGTACTGGACGCCCAACATGCGCACCAACTTCGAGGCAGCGCTTGCGCGCGGCGCCAACGCCGCCTTCTTCGGTGCGAACAACATCTATTGGCATCCTGTGCCGTCGCCCACCATCGGCCCCTTCAGGACCCTCAACATCTGGAAGCTGAACCACAACGACCCGAACGTGTCGAGCCCGACGCTGTCCTCGACGATGTGGCGTCTGTCGCCGATCAACAGCCCCGAGCAGAAGCTCCTTGGCGAGCAGTTCGGCTGTTCGAATGTCTTGATGCCGTTGACGGTGCCGACGTCGCTTGGCTGGGTGTTCGCCAACTCCGGGGCCACACCGGGCCAGCAGCTGCAGGGCGTGCTCTACCAAGAGACCGACACGCCGAGCGCAGGCACCCCGATGCCGGCGGGCACTCGCTTGGCCGCCGCGGCGACCTTCCCGTGCCCACAGCGGGGCGCGGGCTACATGTCCGGCAGCGCAATCGCCCTGGCCCCCCAGCCCGGGGGCGGACTGGTGGTCAACGTCGGCACCCGCGGCTGGGTGTGCCTGCTCGACGGGTCATGCGTCACCAACCCCGTGTATTCCAGTCCGGCACTGCTCGCGATCGACCCGGACATTGTCACCACGACCGTGCGCAACGACCCGACAGCCGAGTCGGTCATCCGGCAAGCGACGACCAACATCTTCGATGCGGTGCTTGCTGGGCCGGCGGCGGGATATGCGCACGATCTGAGCTATCCGCTCGCACCCGGCGCATGAGCGATCCGAACGTTCTCAGGCCCGGTGGAGGCCGGCCGCATCCGGGCGCGTGATCTCCGGATCGGAGCAGCTGCGTCGTTTACCTGCGGCCCGCGTGTCGGGATGACGGGCGCGGGGCGGAGCGGTCGGTCATCGGCGATCGAGCGCGACAATGACCGACCCGATCACGCCCGGTGGAGCGGTTGCACGACACCCACGGCGGACCCGATGCGATCGCGCGGGCAACGCGGCCGCCTCGGGGCCGGGGTGGACAGCTGCCGCCCACGTGTCCCACAATGGATGCGCCGCCTACGTTGGTGAGAGTCATGCCTGGCCTGCCCACCGGGATCGTCACGTTCCTGTTCACCGACATCGAGGGGTCCACGCGGCTTGCCGATCGCCTCGGCGATTCATGGGGTGCCGTCCTCGAGCTCCACGACGCCATCCTGCGCGAGGCCGTGGCGACGCACGCCGGCGTCGTGGTCAGTACGGCGGGCGACAGCGTCTTCGCCGTATTTGCGGTTCCTGAGCGCGCGCTTGCGGCGGCGACGGCCGCCCAGCGCGCGCTCGCCGACGCACCGTGGCCCGAGGGCATCCTTGTGCGGGTGCGGATGGGGCTGCACACCGCCGCCGCGGAGGTCGCGGGTGCGAATTACGCCGGCGTCGAGGTGCATCGAGCATCCCGGATCGCCGACGCCGCCCACGGTGGCCAGCTGGTCATCTCCGAGACGACGCGCGCCCTCGTCGCGCCGGCGCTGCCCCCGGGGATCTCGCTTCGCGACCTCGGTGCGCACCGGCTCAAGGACCTGCCGCGGCCTGAGCGCCTGTTTCAGATCTGCATCGACGGCCTGGAGGGCGCGTTCCCGCCGCTGCGCGCGCTCGGGCGCCGTCTGATCGTGCTTCCGACACGCACGACGAGTTTCATCGGACGGGTTGCCGACATCGAGCGCATCGGTACGCTCCTCGAGCGGTCACCGCTGGTCACGCTGACCGGGCCGGGCGGTACCGGCAAGACGAGCGTCGCCGTCGAAGTCGCCGCCCGCACCGCCACCGCGTACGCCGACGGGGCGGTGTTCGTCGGGCTCGCGGCCCTCCGGGACCCCGTCCTGGTGGCCCCGGCGATCGCGCAGGGCCTGGAGCTGCCCGAGGAGCCCGGGCGATCGCCCGAGCAGGTGGTGCTCGCGCGACTCGCCGGTGCAGAGCTGCTTCTCGTACTCGACAACCTGGAGCAACTGCCGGACGCCGGGCCGGTGATCGCGCAGATCGCCGCGGCGGGACCCGGGGTTCGCGTGCTCGCGACCAGCCGAGCACCACTGCGTGTCGGGGGTGAAGCGGAGTACCGCCTCGGCCCGCTCGGGCTGCCGGACGCCGAAGAAGGCGCAGACCCCGACACGCTGGGCGCCAGCGATGCCGTGCAGCTGTTCGTGGAACGCGCCCGACGCGTCGACCCCGAGTTCATGCTGACCGAAGAGAACGTCGATGCGGTCGGCGACATCTGCGCGACCCTCGACGGGCTCCCCCTGGCGATCGAGCTCGCAGCAGCCCGGCTTCGCGTGCTGACCCCACAGGCGATCCGGCTGCGCCTCGACCATCGGCTGCGCCTGCTGACCGGCGGTGCGCGGGATGCCCCGCAGCGCCAACAGACGTTGCGTGCGACCATCGATTGGAGCCATGAGCTCCTCGATGCACCGACGACGACGCTGTTTCGTCGACAGGCCGTCTTCCGCGGCGGGTGGACACTCACCGCTGCCGAGACCGTCGCCGACGCCCCGGACGCATTGGACGGGCTCGACGCCCTCGTCGCGCAGAGCCTGGTGGTGCGCGATGAGCCCGATGGGGCCGAGCCCCGCTTTCGCATGCTCGAGACGATTCGTGAGTACGCGCAGGATCGGCTCGAGGCATCCGGGGAGCTGACCGCTCTGCGCGACGCCCATCTGGCCTGGTTCTGCGGCCTGGCCGAGCGTGACGGCTCGGCCATCGAGCGCGAGCACGACAACCTGCGCGCCGCGCTTGGCTGGTCGCTCGAGGAAGATCCCGAGAGCGGGCTGCGCATTGCCAACCAGCTCGCACGCTTCTGGCTGGCGCACGACCATGTCCGCGAGGGGGAGACCTGGTTCGTGCGACTGCTGGGCGCATCCGGCGGCACGCCCGCCAGCCGCGCCCGCGCCCGCGCCCGCGCCGAGCTGGCGGGGCTGCGCTATTGGCAGGAGCGCTACCCGGAGGCCGAGGTCGACTACCGGGCGGCACTCGAGGCCTACCGGGCGATCGGCGATGCGGTCGGTGCGGATGACGTGCTCTACAGCCTTGGCTGGGTGGCGGCGGCCAACGCGGACTGGCCCGCGGCGC
>JADGPF010000004.1 GCA_017882585.1 Thermoleophilia bacterium | reverse complement strand
GTGTTCGTGATCGACATCGCGGCATGCCAGCCGCGCCCTGAGGGCTGGGTTGAAATGCAGCATTCGTCGGCTGCGCCGGTCAGATTCGTTCGGCCGCGAGCTTGGGCCCTCGCCGCTCAATAGATTCGGGGTCCAGGATCGCTCAGGTTGCTGATCGTCCGTAGATCCGTCGGGTCCGATCATCGCCGAGCTCCCGGCGGGTTCCGCGCCTCCTGGTGGCTCGCGTCATACGTGCCGGCAAATCGCAACACCGTTGTCCAGTGCTCGCATTAGCAAGCGTTAGAGCGACGATTATGAGTTAAGGCTTGGGAAAGCAAGCACTCGTTGAACACTATGTGATACAATGAAGCTTGCAAAGAGAAGCATTAACTGGCAAAACGCTGTTAAAGCTTGGGATAACATGCCTTCCAACGATGATCGCACGACCAGCGCCGTGTTGGCGGATCTCGGCCGACGGCTTGAGGCACACCGCCTCGAGCGGAATCTGACGCAGGTCGAGCTTGGCAAGCGCGCGGGCGTAGGCCGGTCGACGGTGCAGAAGATCGAGGGCGGCCAGACGGTGCAGACGCTGTCGCTCTTCAAGATCCTGAGGGCTCTGGAACTCCTCGAGGCGGTCGACGCCTCGATCCCGGAGCGCGTGGAGTTGCCCGTCATGGAACTCGATCGACTTCGGCAGCGGCGTCAGCGCGCTCGCCAACGGGCGAATGCCGCCGGCATCGACGACGAACCCGAAGAGGTGTGGACGTGGGGTGACGAGCAGTGACCATTGCATCCGTCAACCTGTGGGGTCGCGAGATAGGGGCGGTCTCGGTCGAATCGGCCGGGTCCATCCCCGTGTTTCAGTATCGGCCTGAATTTGTCCGAAGCGGAGTTCAGATATCTCCGGTTCACATGCCGCTACGGGAGGCGCCGTACCGGTTCCCATCCCTGAGCCGTGACGAGGCGTTTCACGGACTTCCCGGTCTTCTCGCCGACGTGCTCCCCGACAGGTGGGGGCAAACACTGATCAATGCGTGGCTCGATGCACAGGGCCGCGATCCTGCGTCGTTCGATGTGGTTGAGCGGCTCTGCTACATCGGGAGTCGAGGTATGGGGGCCCTCGAGTTCGAGCCGGCGATCGACTCTGCGGGGCCAGGCGGCGGTGATCTCAAGGTGGACGCGCTGGTTGAGTTGGCCAGACAGGCGCTTGAGGAGCGTCAGGCCTTCGTTGCGGAGATCGCGGCGAACCCCGCCGAGCAAGAGATCCGCGCAATCTTGACGATGGGGACGAGTGCTGGCGGCGCTCGGCCCAAGGCGATCATTGCCTTCAACAACGAGACCGGTCAGGTGCGCTCCGGTCAGGTCGCCGCCGACCCTGGGTTCAGGCACTGGCTCTTGAAGTTCGACGGCGTGCACGGCGCCGGCGACCATGGTTTGCGCGACCCCGAAGGATGGGGAGCCATCGAGTTCGCCTACTCACGCATGGCGCGCGGCGCCGGGATCGACATGACCGAGACTCGCCTGCTTGAGGAGGATGGCCGCCGCCACTTCATGTCTCGGCGGTTCGACCGCCCGGACGCAGGCGGGAAGTTGCACGTTCAGACGGTGGGCGGGCTCGAGCACGTAAGTTTCAACGACCCTGGCGTCTACAGCTACGAGCGCGCGTTCACGTTGATGCGCAAGCTTGGATTGGGAGTGCCTGAGGCCGACGATTTCTTTCGGCGCATGGTTTTCAACGTGGTCGCACGGAATCAGGACGATCACGTCAAGAACATCGCATTCATCATGGGTCGCGACGGAGCTTGGAGGCTCTCCCCAGCATACGATCTCACCTTCGCATCTCAGCCCGGCAACCAGTGGCTCGAGGCTCACCAGATGACGATCGCCGGTAAGCGCGACGGGTTCACCGTTGCCGATCTGCGGGCCGTCGCCAAGGCAGCCGGTATGCGGCGCGGCCGTGCAGGGCGAATCCTCGACGAAGTTGCCAGCGCGGTCGCCGAGTGGCCGCAAATTGCGTCCGACGTTGGTGTCGACAAGGCGATGCGGGATCGTATTCGTCTTGCCCATAGGCTCACGCTCCCGGAGTCCTGACGACCTGGCGCGCCCGTCCGCCTTCATACGATCGTGAGCGAGATGCCGGCCGGATCAACCCTCACAACTCCAGGGAAGCTTGCGTGACCGCATGAGGTGATCATGGCGGGCGCCCGCTCGAGACTCCTCTGGCGATCGCGGCATTCGCTGTTCCGGAACAGCCCCACCGAGATCGTTCTGGCGTGAGTTCCGCAATGGATGCAGGATTCACGCCAAACGTCGTTGTGGGGTCAACACAGGCCCAGGCGCGTCGCTGCATGAAGTACGTCGGGCGGGCGCGTGCTCGGCGACGCAGGTGCCCGTCCGGTCCACGGCCAACGCGAGCCACACGTTCGGCCTTGGCGCGTGCCTGGGTCTCGGGTACGCCCGCGTCGTCGGCTCGGCTCATGGATCCCCAGACCGCTGATGGTCACGCCCGGCAACATGACGGCGAGGGCACCGATGATCGCCGAGTCGACCATCGAGGGGATCATCAGCACCCACGCCACGCCGCCGACCGCAGATAGCCGCACCACGCAGCCGTCGCTGCACGCGCGGCCTCGCGCGGGGTATTCGGCGATGGGGATGCCATGCCGTCACCGCAGACGTTTCGGTGCGGTCAGTCGACCAGGCCGTGATGGTAGGCGTACCCGGTCGCCTCGGTGCGGTTCCTGACGCCCAGCTTATGGTAGATGTTCGATAGGTGAAACTTCACCGTCTGCTCGGTGACGCACAGCATTCTGGCGATATCCACATTCGACGGGCCTTCCGCGACCAGTTTCAGGACCGCGAGCTCGCGACTGGTCAGGCCGTGCGAACCCGGGTGGATTGCACCCGCGGCGGTGTCACCCGACATGTTCGCCCGCGGGTGGTAGACCGTGCGGTGGCGTGCGCCGCGAATCGCCGTCGGCAGATCGAGCGGGTTGATCGACTTGACCAGATAGCTTGATGCCCCGAGCCTGAGGGCGGCATCGATGTGCTCGGGGTCGTCGGACATCGAAAGCATCACGACCTTGAGATTCGGATACAACCTCCGCAGGGCCTGCAAGGTCGCCAGGCCATCCCCTTTTGGCATCCGTATGTCGAGGGTCACCACGTCGGGATGGACCCGCGGCACGAGCGCCATGAGGTCTTCGCCGGTCATCGCCTCGCCGACCACCGTGATGTCGGGAACCCGGTCCAGCGCTCGCTTGATCCCGTCGAGCATCAGGCGATGATCGTCGGCGATCGCGACGCGCGTGAGCTTCTGGATGGGCGAAGCGCCCGTCGTGAGCGCCATGGAAGTGGTCGAGGGTGACTCGATGATCCTCATTGCCGGCTCCTCCGGCCCGTGGTCAGCGTGCTGTCACCAGCACGTGCGCGGGAAGATGAACGCTCACGGGGAGTCGCAAGTGATGGCGCGAGAGCGGCAGCACAGGCGCGTCGATCACCGGCGGGGCTTTGGGCATGTGCGGCGATCGAGATGATCGTCGCAGGGGTGCCGACGGACTCCCATCCGGTGCTCCTTGGTCGCGTCCCACGTCTACCACTAAATCCCCTCGCCATGGGCGCCGCATTCGCCCAGCCACCGACGGTTTCTGCCAAATAGCCTGAGTGGCAGATGCGCGGGACCCGTCGCGTGACCCGATCCGGTCCGTTGCGGGTCAGACACCAAACGTGCGGCCTGAAGACCCTGGCATCCGTGGTGCCGGCGTGCTGCGGCATAAACGAGTCCTAAGCCCCCGCTAACCGACTTCACAGCACTTCCTCAGACTGCGGGTGCAGAGTCGTCGGTGTCGTGCCGATCCTGATGCCAGCGCGCCGCACAAATCGCGCCCGGCCCCGTGGCGGCACACGCCCGTGCGTATTCGGCCAACGTCCGAATCCGCTCGCCCCGATCTCAAGGAGCACACAATGACCGCCGCGACCCGACCCGATGCTACGACCCTGCCGCGCCTGCTCGGCGGTATGGGTACCGAGGTTGACCTGCGGCCCCTCGAGCGCCATTTAGCACACCATGGCGACCTGCCGATTGTGGTGGACCCGGGACGTCCCGACCAGGCGCTGCTTGACGAGGTGCGTGCCTCGGGGCTCGGTGGACGTGGGGGCGCAATGTTTCCGGCCTCGCGCAAGGTCGATGCGGTCTTGTCGCAGCGCGGCCGACCGGTCGTGGTCATCAACGGCGCCGAAGGCGAGCCGCCGAGTCGGAAGGATCATGTGTTGATGCGCGGTGCCCCGCACCTGATCATCGACGGCGCGGTCGTCTGCGCGGCGCTGGTCGGGGCGCGGGAGGCGACGATCGCCTTGGAACAGAGCGCGCGTCGTGAGCATCGCGCGCTCGAGGAGGCACTTCGTGAGCGCGCCGCATGGGGCCACGACGACGGCATCGACATCCACCTTGAGACGGTGCCCGACGGCTTTGTCGTGGGCGAGGAGCGGTCGCTCATCGACGCCTTGAACGGCGGCCCCGGGAAGCCCACCCACGCGCCGCCGCGGCCGTTCGAGAAGGGGTTGGGAGGCGCACCGACGCATGTCCAGAATGCCGAGACGGCAGCCCAGCTCGCCTTGATCGCACGTCACGGGGCAGGATGGTTCCGCTCGCTCGGCACCGATCAGGAACCGGGGTCGGCGCTCGTGACGCTCTCGGGTGCTGTCGCGCGCCCCGGGGTGTACGAGATCCCGATCGGTGCGTCGCTGCATGATCTGCTGGTCGCCGCGGGTGGCCTTGCCGCGCCGGTGCAGGCGTATCTGATCGGCGGATACATCGGAACGTGGATCAGCGCACGCGAGGCCGAAGGCCTCGTGTTGAGCAACGCCGCCCTGCGTCCGCTCGGTGCCTCGCTTGGTGCCCGGGCCATCGTGGCACTGCCCGAGACCGCGTGCGGGGTTGCCGAGACTGCCCGCGTGGCCGGTTACATGGCCGACCAGTCGGCTGGGCAGTGCGGCCCGTGCGTGCTCGGGCTTGATGCCATCGCCGGCGGAATGGAGCGCATTGCGCACGGCGATGGGAGCCAGCTTGCCGACATTCAGCGTTGGCTCGGCTTGGTCGCCGGCCGTGGAGAATGCCGGCACCCCGACGGCGCCGCCAAGTTGGTCGCGAGCGCGCTGACCGTCTTTGAGGACGAGATCGCCCGACACGTCCATGCCCGCAAGTGCACCGGAGACGGCACGTCGGTGCTGCCGATCCCCCGGGATTCGCGGACGGGACGCCGCGCATGAGCGAGCAGCTCGGGATCGACTGGATCCGTTGCGACGCCCACGGGTTGTGCGCCGAACTGTTTCCTGAGCGAATCTCGCTCGACGAGTGGGGATATCCGATCATTGACGGCGCGGAGATTGCCTCAGAGCTACGGGCGCATGCGGGCCGCGCCGTCGCCCAGTGTCCCGTGCTCGCGCTGCGACTCGTGGGCCGCGCCGGCTGAGGGCCGGTCCCGCCCGTGATGGGCGGCCCGTGACGACCGTCCGGACGCCGTTGGGCAGCGTGCCACCGATCGACGGCGGCGCGCGCGCGGTGCTCCAACCTCGCCGCCGCGTGTGGCGACGCCCCAGTCGGGCGTGGCTGCTGCCGCAGCCGAATTACTTGACAACTCAACTAATAGGGTATTTGCTTGCTCTAGCAACTAAGCGTGGCCGCCGGCCAACTTTCACTCATTACAAGGAGCAGCCTCGTGCCGACCCTCTTCTCCCGTTCCTCTCGCCGCACCAGCCCCGTGCCCGCCGGCACCTGGGCCATCGACCCCGCCCATTCAACGATGGGGTTCTCCGTCAAACACCTCGGTATCGCCACCGTGCGCGGCACCTTCGCAACGTTCGAGGGCACGCTGACCGTCGGCGACGACCTGTTGTCTGGGCGCATCTCTGGCACGATCGACGCCGGATCGATCAGCACCCAGGAAGCTCAGCGGGATGAGCACCTGCGCTCGGCGGACTTCTTCGACGTCGCCGCACACCCCCAGATCAGCTTCACCGCCGAGGTGCTGCGCCAGCTTGACGAGGAGGAGTTCGACATCGACGGTGAGCTCACCATGCACGGGGTGGCCCGTCCCGTCAGCCTGCACGCGGTCGTCCAGGGTCTGGAGACCGACCCGTGGGGGCAAGAGCGCGTGGGCATCGAGATCACCGGCCAGCTCAGCCGGGGCGAGTACGAGATGAAGTTCAACCAAGTGCTCGGCTCGGGCAACGTGCTGGTATCCGACACGGTCAGGATCAGGCTGGACATCTCGGCCATCAAGCAGGCGGCCTAGGGGATCCCCCCGCGGGGGCGGGTATCTCGCCCGCCCCCCGCGCCCGCGGTGTGTCGGTAATTGCACGACCTCGGGGGAGGCCGGTGCCTGAGTTCGGGCGCGCCTGTTGACGCGGGGGCGATTGCTGCCGATGAGAAAGGCAGCAGCCCATCACGACCCCGAGGCCGGTCGCCCGCCCATGGAGCGCCACGCAAACCGCGTCACCCCGAACCGACGACGCGCGCGACGCGCGGCGATGGTCCTCGCGACCCTCGTTGCGGCAACGGCCGGTGGCACGTTCGTGGGGTTGCCGGCGCCGGCGCGGGCCGCGTCACCAGGACCGCTTGTCCAGGCACCGAACTTCGCGAGCCTGCTCTACGACACCGACGCGAATGCGACGCTGATTGCCCGTGGGATCGCGCCGGACGGATCGGTGCTCGGTCCGGGACTCACGCCGACGCGCGGCGCGCTGCGCCAGGAGCCGTCGGGAACCAATGTGCTCGGTGAACGCGCTGCCGACAACGCCGCCCGCATCGCCAAAGTCAGCGCGACGCGGTTGATCGGCCGTACGGCATCGCAGATGGCGGCGATCATCCGGGGCGCCATCAACGACGGCTGCACCGAGGTCATTCGCGGCGTCGTCCACAACTTCGGCTGCACGAGCCACCTCGTGACGATCGATGAGGTCAGTCCGACGTTCTCAAACCCGGCGACCGGCGGACACGGGCTCACCGGCCGGCACTTCTCGCAGGCGATGGCGCTGCTCGCGCGCACGGCGTCCCCCTGGGGCACCAGCTACGCGGCCCGAGTCGGGATCTATGTCGATGCCGGTGTGAGCGTGTCCATCGACGTCGGCCATGGCCGCAACCACAACTTGAACGCGCGTGGCCGACCGCAGTATGCGGCCTTCACCGACCTCATGCCGGGTCTTGCCCGCGCGGGTGCGCTGTGGCTGGAGATGTACCAGGGCGTGCACATCGGGCTGGGAACCGCGCCGCTGACCAACGCAGAGTGGCGGTCGCTGCCCGGCCGCTTCGTCGGGTTCCTGACGAGCTATGGCGGCAGCGTCACGCAGGTCCACTACATGTTCGGCAACGCGGGCGGGGCCACCAGGTCGTGTGCGAATCCCCAAGGCTGCGTGTGGTCCATGGCGGCGCTTGCCGGGATCAACCGCCAGATCCTTGCCTCGGGGCCGGGGGAGTACCGGCTTGGTGGCCAGGCCGCGGCATGGCTCCAGCAGTTCAACGCCTACTTCCAACCGATCGCGAACGCGGGCCTGCGCGCCTGGTAGCGCGACTCAGCCGTACTTGCGGTCGGCGAAGACCCAGTTGGTGGCGATGAGTTCCTGAGCGCCCAGCAGCGGCATTTGGCCCGTGCACACCAGGTGCGTGAGCACATTGTCGAGGTGGTCCTTGGGGTTGGGGAGAGCCCCGCGCGGTGCGCGTGGTCGGGTTCGGGCCGGAGGTTCCCCGCCGCGTTGACCGCGCCGCCGAGGTCCGGCGGGAACAAGTGGTCGCACTCGACGCCGGACATCGGCGCGCGGTCGCCGCAAGCGGCAAGGCTGGCGCGAGCTTGGACTTGCTGGTGACCGATTCGGGCAGGCATGGCACCGTCCGGCCGCCGGCTGAGGCTGCACCTTGCGGGCACTGGCCCAGCCGCAACCCGGAGCCGATGCCGCGACGCCCACCACGGGCGCCACCAGCGTCACCGCGGCGATCCCGATACCGATGATGCGGCGATCCGCCGTGCTGTTGGGTCTCCGGTGCACGACCAGCGGACTCCGCACACTGATCTCGGTGGTTGCCGGCAACCAGGTGCGTCCTCCCCGCCAGACCGGCCCGCGCGGGCCGATGTCGCTAACTGCGCGAGCGTGTGCCCCGGCTAGACCGAAGCCCCCTCGCCGGCGGGCTCTGTTTGGGGGATCACGTCGTGCATCGGCTCATGGGTGACCGGAGCGCCCTTGGGAACCAGGAAGACCGCGCTCAGTCCGACCAAGGCGACGATGCCCGCGAGGAGGAATGTGAGCGTGAAGGCCTTCTCGGCAGGGAGCCCCGTCGTACCGACCGTGAACGTCGTCAGGAACGCGGCCGACATCTGTGCGCCGATCGTTCCGCCGATCGTGCGCATGACCGTGTTCATGCCCATCGCCACGCCGGTCACCTCGGGCGCGACGGCGTCGACGATCAACTTGGCCAGCATCGCGTAGACCAGGCCCACGCCGACCCCGAGCACACCGATCGCGACGATCAGCTGCCATGGGTGACTGTGGGCGACCGTCAGGATGAACGCGGCAGTGCCGATCGCGGCGAGCCCGACGAAGGTCAGCCAGCGCGCGCCGACTCGCGGTTCGAGGACGCCGCCGAGGGGTCCGATGATCAGCATCATGATCGTTGCAGGCATCAGGTACAGGCCCGCCATGATCACCGAGCCGCCGAAACCGTACGGGACGAGTTCGCGCAGCTGGGGCGGCAGACCGCTGCCGAGCTGGACAAGGGTGGGCATCAGCAAATACGTGCCGTACATCGAAAAGCCGACGACAACCGCGAGCACGTTGGTCCAGAACACCGCGCGCTGGCGCATGATTCGCATGTCCATCATCGGATCGCTGACCTTGGTCTCCACCCAACACCACAGTGCCAGCACGAGCAACGAGCCGACAAAGCAGCCGAGCGTCAGGGCGCTCGACCAGCCCCAGTGTTCGCCTTCGCTCAACCCCAGCAGCAGTGCGCCGAGTCCGATCGACAACGTCAGCACACCCCACACGTCGAATCGCGACGGGGTTCGGACCGGCGATTCGGGGATGAGCCGCCAGACCAGCACGAGGGCGATGATGACCGGGATGGCCCCGAACCAGAACAGCCAATGCCAGCTGAGCGACTGGAGGATCACGCCCGAGAGCACGAGCCCGAGTCCGGCGCCGACGCCGAACGTCGCCGACAAGAGGCCCAGTGCCGCGCCGACCCGCTCACGCGGAAACTCGTCGCGGATGATCCCGAACGACAACGGGAAAATCGCACCCGCCGCGCCCTGCAGTGCACGGGCAAGGATCAGAAAGGTGATCGTGTCCGAGAGCGCCGCAGCGATCGTGCCGACGGCGAAGATCCCGAGCGAGATGACCAGGAGCTTGCGCTTGCCGTAGGCGTCTCCGAGCTTGCCGATCGGCGTCGTTACGATGGCCGAGGTCAACAGGAACCCGGTAAAGACCCATGCGGCCCACGTCTCGCTGGTGTGCAGATCGGTTTGGAAGTTCGGCAGCGCAGGCACAACGAGCGTCTGCTGGAGCACGTACGCCACGCAAGCGACGGCGAGTATCGTCAGCGTCAGACCGGGGCGGCGATTCTCGGCGGCCTGCATCGAACTCCTCCGCGGGGTGGGAACTGGCGTGCCACACATATGATTATCATGTATGAGACAAGATTGTCTCATGAACCTGCCCGCTGACAGTTCCGCCGCCACCGCGGCCGCGCGCGAGCGCACCGAAGCGCGCATCGTCGATGCCGCGACACGTGTGCTCGGTGAGAACATCGACGCGAGCATGCGGGAAGTCGCGACGGCCAGCGGGGTCGGGCGCGCGACGGTCTATCGGCATTTTGCCAACCGCGACGAGCTCGTCCGGGCGATCCGCTTGCGCGCGTTACGCGATTGCCGGGAGGCCCTCGATCACCAGGTCTTCGCCCAGGCGTCGGTGCGCGACGCGCTCGGGGCGGTGCTGGCGACGCTCGTACCCGTGCTCGATCGATACCGGGTGCTGCTCGACGCCGCGCCACCGGATCGTTCGGACCCCGAGCAGCGCGCACTCACCGACGCCATCGAACGGCCGCTGCGTGAGCTGATCGTGCGCGGCCAGGCGGACGGCGAACTCGACCCCCGATTCCCGCCCGACTTCGTGCTTGCGGTGCTGATCGGCGTGCTGCGGGCCGCCCGCGAGGCGGTCGCCCAAGGCCGGACGTCCGCCGAGGCCGCCCACGCGCTGGCGGTGCGCTCGCTGCTGACCGGCGTCGGCGCCGCCGCGATGCCGCCCGACCATTGACACCCCGGACACCGAACGAGAGGTCAGACCGATGTTCAGCAGCATTCTCATCGCCGTCGACGGGTCGCCCACGGCGCAGCACGCGCTGCAGGAGGCGATCGATCTCGCGCACGCCCAGGGCGCACGCCTGACGATCCTCACCGTCGCGCCGCCCGTGCCGACGCTCATGCCGGTGGCCGGGGGCGACCCGCGCGGCATCCAGGACAGTGCCGAACAATGGGCGGCGGGAATCCTCCGCAACGCACGCGCAAGCGTGCCCGATGGCGTCGCTGTGCACACCGTGCTGCGCACGGGCCACGCGAGCCACGAGGTCGTCGATGAGCTCCGCGCTGGCGACTACGACTTGGTCGTCCTCGGGTCCCGCGGTCGCAGCGCGACGCGCGCCGGGATTCTCGGCAGCGTCAACGGGGCCGTGCATTTCCACACCAACGTGCCGATGCTCTCGTTCCCGACCGAGGATGAGCACCTGGAGTAGGGCGGTTCCGCCGCTAGGGGTCACGCGCGGCGATTGCGCCGACGAGCACCGTGGCGTAGAGGTGCGCCCCGGCCGGGGTAACGTGGGTACCGTCGTAGAAGATGCCGGTACGCCCGGCGACCGCGTTGCGCCAATCGGCGACGATGACATTGGGGTGTGTGCGTGCGGCGTACGCGAGTGCGTCGTTGACCGAGTTCTGCCATGGCTTGTCGACGTGCAGGTTGATGAGCACGACGGTATGGGCCGGACGCAGGGTGGCCAGCATCGACTGAAGTTGCGCGAACGGTATATAGCCGTTGTTGCCGAGATGAATGATGATCAGCTTCGGGTGCAGGCGGCGTTCGTAGGCCGTCACCAGCGACGCGGCCGCGGAGAACTGGCGTCCTTCGACGGCGTTGACGATAAGATGCCGGCCGAACACGGTCTGCAGTGCGGGGGCGGCCCCGAGCATCACCGAGTCGCCGACGGCGACGACCGGGCCGGCCGCGACCGCGGCCTGGAAGCGCCGCTTGGTCTCGGCCGGGGACAGGCGCGATCCGGCCGTCGTCCGTGAGAAGACACCCTTGCCCGCCGACGCCGGAACGACTTTGATCTTGAGCGTATGCGCCGGCACGAACGCGACGAAGATCGCCAGCATGACGGTGGCCGTCGCTCCGGCGAGCGCCGCCAGCCGTCGCTTGCGCCCCGCCTCGCCCGCGACGAGCAGTCGGTCGCGCAGCCCGCGCAGCCCATGAACTCTGATCGGGATCTCGATGTAGCGGTATGACAGCTCGGCGATGCCCACCGTCAGCGCGATCTGTAGCACCACGAGCGGTGGACCGCCAAACGGCACGTCGGTGTGCGCGCGGGTGAGCTCGAGGACCGGCCAATGCCAGAGGTAGATGCCGTAACTGCGCTTGCCGATCCACACGAACAGCGGGAGCGCGAAGGCGCGCCCCAGCAGCGACGACGGGTGGGCGACCACCGCCAACAGCACGCCGGTCACCAGGGCGACCGTGAGAAAGCCGCCCTGGTACAGCCAGCGGTCGAACTGGCCGAGCCACATCATCAGCCCGAACAATGCGGCGAGCGCCGCGACGCCGAGCGCATCCAAGAGCACCGCGGCACGGCGATGACGTGTGGGAGCGAGCCGGGTGGCAGGCCACGCGAAGGCCAGCAGCACGCCGACGAGCAGGCCTGCGGCACGGGTGTCGGTGCCGTAGTAGATCCGCGACGGGTCGGTAAACGGCTTGAAGAGCACCCATGCCAGGATCGTCGATCCGGCAAGGCCCGCCAGCACACCGTAGATCAGCCGCCGCTTGCCGAACCAGAGCATGCCGGCGGCGAGGATTGGTGGCCAGAGCAGGTAGAACTGCTCTTCGACGGCGAGCGACCACAGGTGCTGGAACACCGACGGCCGCGCGTACTGCGCGAAGTACGACTGCTTGGCGAAGATCTGGTACCAGTTCGTGACGTAGAACAGCGAGGCCACGACTGCGCCACGCAGCGCGCCAACTTCGTCCGGGTGCAGGAGCGCCATCACCGCGAGCACGAGCGCGATCATCACCAGGACCGCCGGCAGCAGGCGGCGCGCGCGCCGGAACCAGAAACGGGGCAGGTCGATCTTGCCCGTGACCTGCAATTCCACCAGCAGCAGTGAGGTGATCAGGTAGCCGCTGATCACCAGGAAGACGTCAACCCCCAGGAAGCCACCCGGCAACCACGACAGGCCGGCGTGATACGCGACCACCGCCGCCACGGCGAGCGCCCGCAGACCGTCCACGCCGGGCATGTACGCCAGGCGTGGCGCGCGACCGTGGCCGGTGTCGTCGGGCTCCGGCCACGGGGTCGGTGTGTGGTCGCTCACGATCCCCCGCGCACGTTGCGGCAGCGCACAGGGTACGCACGGCGGCGCACCGTTGCGACCGGGGGGAGCACGGTATCCCCGATGATCCTCGTCACGTCACTGGTTGACCGGCGCACCTGGCGCGCGCGGCCTCTTGTCTCCGAATGGGGGGACGGCAGGACCATTGTGCATCGGACGTCGGGCGATTACCAACCGGACGGTGCGTGTGTCGCCGATCGTGTGCCCACCCCACGGCGATATGGCCGGCAGCCCGATCGCGCCGCTCGTGCTCGTGCTCAGCCCGGGACGCGCTCCCCGACCGAGACCGTCGCGTCAACGGTCGTGGTGTCGGGAACCTCGTCGCGCAGCGTGGTCCGAAGGGGCACCTCCCGGAGGAACCAGGTCAGCGCAAAGGCAAGGACCGCCGCGATCGCCGCGACCGTGAACACCGTGCCGAGCGCCGCGGAGAACCCGTCCAGGTACGACCCGCGGACCGGTGCGGGCAACGCGGCGACCGCGGCGGGATTGACGTTGCCCGCGTGCGCGAGCGCGCCGGCGCCCGCCGGCAGGCGGCTGGTCAGCTCATGGATCAGACGGTTGGTGAACACCGCGCCGAGCGCGGCCGTGCCGATCGATCCGCCGATCGAGCGGAACAGTGTCGCTCCTGCCGTGGCGACGCCGAGGTCTGCGTAGGGGGCGTCGTTCTGGACCGCCAGGATCAGCACCTGCATGACCATCCCCAGGCCGAACCCCAGTACGACCATGAACCCGGCAGCCGTGGCCGTGGATGTCGTCGGACCCATTTGCGCGAGCAGCGTCAGTCCGACCACCGTCAAGCCGGTACCGACGATCGGAAAGACGCGGTAATGGCCGGTACGTGCGATCAGACGGCCCGAGCCCACCGAGGACACGATCAGCCCCAGCATCAACGGCAACAGCTGCAAGCCCGACGCGGTCGGACTCGCGCCGCGGACGACCTGCTGGAACAGGGGCAGGAACGTCAGCGCGCCATACAGCGAGAAGCCGATGATGAAGCCGACCGCGCTGGTGAGCGTGAAGGTACGGCTGCGCCAGAGACGGGGCGGGAGCACCGGCTCGGCGGCGCGCCCCTCGACGACGAAGAACGCCACCAGCGCGAGCACGCCACCGACCGCCATGGCGAGGATCGTCGGCGATGTCCAGGCGAGGGTCGTGCCGCCGAGCGTGGTCACCAAGACCACAGCCGTGAGACCGATGGCCAGCAGCGACGTGCCGAGGTAGTCGATCGACGGGCGCAGGTTCGAGGCGACCTTCGGGAACGCCACGCCCAGCACGACGAGCGCCGCAAGCCCGATCGGGATGTTGATGTAGAAGATCCAGCGCCAGCTCAAGTTCGTGGTGATGAATCCGCCCAAAAGCGGCCCGGCGACGCTTGCCGCCCCGAAGATGGCGATGAACAGCCCGGTGTAGCGGCCACGCTGGCGGGGCGGCACCACGTCGCCAAGCGCCGCCTGCGCGCCCACCATCAGTCCGCCGCCGCCGAGCCCCTGGATCGCTCGAAACAGGATCAGTTCGGGCATCGACTGGGCGAGCCCGCAGAGGATCGAGCCGATCAGGAAGATCACGATCGCCGCCTGCAGCACCCGCTTGCGCCCGTACTGGTCCCCGAGCTTGCCGTAGAGCGGCGTGACGACCGTTTGGGCGAGCAGGTACGCCGTGACGACCCACGACAGATGCTCCAAGCCGCCGAGATCGCCGACGATCGTCGGCAGCGCGGTCGCAACGATCGTCTGGTCGAGCGCCGCGAGGAGCATGACGACCATGAGGCTGCCGAGCACCGCCACGAGCTGACGACGGTGATCGGTGGCGCGCGCGGTCACATGGCCTCCATCACCGCGGCGAGCAGCCTCAGCACGCGGGGCGTCGCCGCGAGCTCGTCCGGATTGAGTCGCGCCAGCGCGTCCTCGAAGGCACAGCGCGCGGCGGCGCGCTTCTGGTCACGCAGCAGCCGGCCGCGCTCGGTGAGATGGGTGAGCATGACCCGCCGATCCCGCTCGGACCGGACACGCGTCACGAGCCCCTGGTGTTCGAGGGCATCGAGCATGCACGTCACGCTCGCCGGTGTCATGCCGGCCTTCTCGGCGAGCTTGCTCGCCGGGCAGCCCTCGTCGTCGAGCTCGGCCAAGACGCGGGCCTGCGCGAAGCTGAGCTCGCCGGTATGGCGTGCATCGCGACCGCGCAACCGGCGCTGGGCGACCAAGAGCTCGCCGAAGGCGTCGAGGACCTCGCCGACCGCGGCGGCCTGCGCGGCGCCGGTCGGCGAGGGTGCGGAGGACACGGTGTCGGCCATAGACGTCATGGTACCAGATCATTCGCTACCTAACGAAATGATCCGCCGGGCGATCGTGACCGCTGGGTCCGGTGCGGCGCGCAGCCTGGGCACGGTCGGCATAGGCTTGACACAAGCCCATTGGCGCGGCGGCGAGAGTCACGCGTCGATCGGGATCTCATGTTCGAGGGGGAAGCGGATGCAGCTCGGAGATCGCAACGTCGTCATCACCGGTGCCTCACGCGGCATCGGTGCCGCTCTGGCCCGCGAGTGCGCCGCCCGCGGGGCTCGCGTCACGGTCGTCGCACGCAGCGCAGGGCCTCTCGCGGATCTCGCCACGGAGCTGGGCGGGCACGCCGTGACGGCCGATCTGGCCGACGCGTCCGTCACCGCGGGGCTTATCGCGCGCATCGAGGATGAGGTGGGACCGATCGACGTCCTGATCAACAACGCGGGCATCGACCTCGCGGGGGGCTTCGCCGAGCTGTCGGGCGAAGATCTCGAGCGGCTGATCCGGCTCAACGTACTCGCGGTGAGCGAGCTGACCCGTCAGGCGTTGCCCGGCATGATCGCGCGTGGTGGCGGGCACCTCGTGATGATCTCCTCGTTGGCGGGATCGGGGACGTTTCCCGGGATCGCCGTCTACGCGGGTACGAAGGCATACGTCACCCACATGTCCGAGGGAATCCGGCTTGAGCTCAAGGGCCTGCCGGTTGGCCTGACGGTCGTCGAGCCGGGCTTGGTACGGCCAACCGACATGGCCGACTCGGTGACCTCGTATGCCCCGACCGCCGCGTGCTTCGCCCGGTTCAACCGGCTGGGTTTGCTGGCCGACGTCGATCGCGACACGCTTGCGCACCACGCCGTCAACGCGATCGAGCAGGGGAAGAGCCATGTGCGCTATCCGAAGCGTGCGCGGCTGTTTCCGCAGCTGACCAACGCCCCGCGGCGGATGGTGGCGCTGTGTCTGGCCGGGGTGCCCCGGCGGTAGCCGGACGGCGGTGCCCCGACCGTCGCGTGGTCGTGCGGCGATGGGCGAACCGCGGCAACTGTGGCAGAGTCCCCGCATGACGCAGGTGCCTGAGGCCGGCGGCCCCGATGCGACGAGCTCGGCAACGATGGTACGGGCACTGACCGCCCAGCCCGTGGCGCTGCGTTGGCTCAACTTCCGCGAGCGCGTCGCGATCTCGATGTGGTTCGTTCCGCTGATGTTCGCGTTCGCGGCGCTGGTGCTGTCGTCGGTCGGTATCTGGATCGACAACCAGCTTGCCCTGCACTCGGCGTTGCTCCCCGGGACGACCAGTGGCTCGGCCGAACAGGTGAGCGCGACCATCGCCAGCGGAATGCTCGCGTTCACCGCGGTCGTGTTTGCGACGACACTCGTGGCGATCCAGCTGGCCGGGGGCCAGTACTCCCCGCGCATCGTCCGGGTGTTCGTCCGGTCGCGCCTGACCCACTGCACCCTGGGTGTGTTCTTGGCCACGTCGGTGTTCGCGATCAACACGCTCGGCCATACCCGCGACGGTGCCAACGCCCACGTGCCGGTGGTCACCGTATCGGCGCTCTACGTGCTGATGCTCGTCACGCTGGTGATGTTCGTCGTGTTCGCCAACGGGATCGTCCATCTGCTGCGGGTCCAGTACCTGCTGCGCATCGTGACCGAAAGCGGGCGCGAGACGATCGAACGGTTCATCCCCACCGAGCGCGCCTACCAGGCGGCGTCCGCGCCAATCCCGTCGGCGGCCCCGGTCTTGTTGCGCAACCAACGCCACACCGGAGTACTCATGTCGGTCGACATCCTGTCCCTGGCGGGGCTGGCTGCGCAGGCCCAATGCTGGATCGAGCTGGTGGTGCAGCCGGGCGAGTACCTGGCGTTCGGGACTCCCGTCGCACTCGTGCATGGGGGTGACGGCGGTGCCCCGGGCGCGGACGCGGTCCTGCGGCACATGCTGGTGGGACCTGAGCGCACACTGGTGCAGGATCCGGGCTTCGCGCTGCGTCAGCTGGTCGATGTCGCGAGCCGCGCGCTATCGCCCGCCGTCAACGACCCGACGACCGCGGTTCAGGTCATCGATCGCATCGTGGATTTGCTGTCAATCTGTGCGACTCGCCCGGATCCGAGCGGGTGGTACGTCGATGCCCAGGGCGTCGTGCGGGTTCGGGTGCCGGAGTTGGGGTTCGCGCGTCTGGCCGAGCTCGGCTTTACGGAGATCGCGCTGTACGGAGCCGGCGCGCCGCAGGTCGTGCGGCGGCTGCAAGCCGCCTATGACGTCTTGGAGGAACTCGTCGGGCCGGACCGCCGAGCGACCGTCGAGACGTTGCGCCACCAGTTGACCGTCGCCGCACGCGACGCGGTGCCCCCGGCGTTTACCGAGATCAGCAGCCGCCCGGACCGGCTCGGGCTCGGTTGAGACCCGCTCCGGGCGGTCCGAGGTCATGGGGCGGCTCAGAGCAGCTGGCCGGCGGCGTGGATCAGCGTGGCCGCGAGGAAGATCTCCAGCGCGATGCCGGCCGCTCCGACTGCGACGCCGACGAGCACGATTGCGGCGTCCTCGAGCAGGACCCCGAGCGCCAATACGACCACGCCCAGCGATGGCAGCGTGTCGAGGCCTGTAAACGGTGGTGCCAGGAATGCGCCGACGGTCCCGCACAGCACCAGCAGGCCGAATGCGGCGGTCGACAGGCGCCGCCCGAATAGTCGGCTCATCCGTGGCCGCGAGACGCGCTCGAGGGTACGGATGACCCAGAGCATCGCCCGGATGAACCGAGAATTGCCGTCCTTGCCCCCGACGTTCACCCCCCGCCAGCGCGCCGGGATCCAGATCTCGTCACGCCCCGCGATGAGCTGAACGGCACCGAGGGCCACGAGGATCTCGAACACGTGCGTCGCGCCCCCCGTCGGCAACGGGAGTGCCGGGACCGCCATCAGGACCACGAACGTCACCGCGAAGCTCTTGGGCCCGAACAGCGCGACGAGTCCGCCCAGCGTGGTGTCGCCACCGTGAAGCCATCGTGTGAGCTCGTCGCTCAGGCGCGTGGGCGCGGGCAGTACGCCGCCGTCGGGCATTGGGCCATCCTAGCCGTCGTACGCCGGGCGCCGCGCCGGCGGGCTCGTCACAATGGCACGGCGTCGGCAACCGGGAGCGATGTGATGGAACTGGGGGTGTACAGCTTTGGCGATACCCACCGCGATCCGGCGACGGGCCTGATGGTCGGCGCCCATCAGCGGATGCGGGAGCTCATCGATGAGATCGAGCTCGCCGACCAGGTGGGTCTCGACGTGTTCGGCGTCGGGGAGCATCACCGGGCGGACTTCTCGGTGTCGGCTCCGGCGATGGTGCTGGCCGCGGCCGCCGAACGCACCAACCGTATCCGGCTGACCAGTGCGGTCACGGTACTCGGCTCGGAGGACCCGGTCCGCGTGTTTGAGCAGTATGCGACCCTCGATCTCCTGTCGGACGGCCGCGCGGAGATCATGGTCGGCCGCGGTTCGTTCACCGAGTCGTTTCCGCTGTTCGGCTACGACCTGCGTGACTATGAGCCGCTGTTCGCCGAGAAGCTCGACCTGCTGCTGGCGCTGCGCGAGCAGGAGACGATCACCTGGTCCGGCCGGTTTCGCGCGCCGTTGGACAACCAGACGATCTACCCTCGACCGCTGCAGTCGCCGCTGCCGATCTGGATCGCGGTCGGCGGGACGCCCGCCTCGGTGGTCCGCGCCGGCACGCTCGGCATTCCGCTGGCCGTCGCCATCATCGGCGGCGCGCCGGCGCGGTTCCGACCACTGGTCGAGCTGTACCGTGACGCGGCGCGTGCCGCGGGCCACGACCCGGCCAGTCTGCGGCTGGGAATCAACTCGTTCTGTTACATCGCCGATACGTCCCAGCGGGCCGCCGAGGAGTTCTATCCGGGCTACGCGCAGGCCATGACCCAGCTTGGTCGGGAGCGCGGGTGGGGACCCGCGACCCGCGGGCAGTTCGACCAGCTGCGCGGCCCACACGGGTCGCTGTTGGTCGGCAGCCCCGAGGAGATCGTCGAAAAAGTCCTCTACGAGCACGAGCTGTTTGGCCACACCCGGTTCCTCGCCCAGATGGACGTCGGCTGCCAGTCGCACGCACGCGTCATGCATGCGATCGAGCTGTTCGGGACGCGGGTCGCTCCGGCGGTGCGCGCCGCACTCCGCGACGCGGGGACCGCTCCGAGCGCCGCCGCGGGCGAGTCGGTCCGCGGAATCTAGGTCAATAGGGGACCGGGGCGCCCACGGCGACCAGCGCCAGCCCGATCGTGGCCGCCGCGACCAGCACGAGCACGACCGACCACTGGCGCAGTAGTGCGAGGCTCCCGACTGCGAGTACGACGACCTGCCACCACGCGCCCAGAGCGAGGGCGAGCGGGACTGCCGAGCCGAGGATGGCCCCAATCGCAGACGGTCCGGCGCCGGCCAAAAACGCCTGGGCGCGCGCATTCGTCCGCACCCGGTCAAAATGCCGTCCGCCCGCCAGCACGAATACGAACGACGGGGCGAACGCGATGGCGCTCGCGGCGATGCCTCCGACCACGCCGGCGGCGCCGTAGCCGACGACGGCGATGGTCTGGACCACGGGGCCTGGGGTGATCTGTCCGAGCGCGACGGCGCCGAGGAACTCGGTCTTCGTCAGCCAATGGTGGCTGACCGCATCCGCCTGCATCAGGGGGACGATCACGAACCCGCCGCCGTAGGACAATGCGCCGACCTTGAACGCCGTCCAGGCAAGCGCGAGCCCGCTGCCGACCGACACCGTGCCGATACCCGCAACGGCGATGGCACCGAGTGGGCGTCCGGAACGTCGTGCGCGCTCGTGGTGGGCCAGCGCGATCAGACCGCAGCCGACCAACGCCACCGCCACCCACGCCCCGAAGATCGCTGCCGCGACGGCGCCGACGACGACCGCGGCGACCCACCACGACAGCCCGGTCGCCCGTCGCGCACGCAGCAGGCTGGCGGGCATCAGCGCCAGCCCGGCCCGCACCGCGACGGCGGGGATCACCGCGCCGGCCGCCGCCGCCGCACCGAGCACCCAGCGCGACGGGTGCGGGCCGAGCAGGAGGGCCGACAACACCAGGATGACCACCAGGCCCGGGACGATGAACCCGAGCCCGCCGACCAGCGCGCCGCGCCATCCGCCCGCCCGCCGCGCGCAGTAGATCGCCAACTGCGTCGAGGCGGGTCCCGGCAAGAGGTTGCACGCGGCGACCGCATCCTCGAACTCGGTGGCTGCAAGCCATCCGTTGCGGTCGACGCACAGCACGCGCAACAGTTGGATGTGCGCCGGCGGACCGCCGAATCCGGTCATGCCAAGGCGCGCCCACTCCCGACCGATGCGGCCCAACGGGACCGGCGAAGGCGATGTCCCCATCGCGTGACACGTTGCCAGATCCCCGCTCGCGCCGATAGCCCGTGGCGGACCACGGGGCGGGATGTGACATCGCCTGCCGGACGCGAGCTGGGCGGCAGGTCGTTGGCGTCGACCGCCCGATACGCTCCCGGGGCGAATCCGACGTCGCGCGAAGGGATGATTGCCGTTGAGCACGCGCATCGATGACCCGCGGGTTCAGGTCGCGGTCGAACTGCCCAGTGAACCGACCTCGCCGGGCTATCAGGAGCTGGCCGGGATCGGGAGCGGCGCGGCGCGCCCCGGCATCGACGAGATGTCGAGTTGGCCGTGGCTCGATCAGGACGGCCATCGACGGGGCACCCGCCTGCAGACGGTCGGGCTGCGCGTCTACGCGGCCCACCCGGAGATCGAGTTGGACAATTTACCCACGATGTTCGTCGAGGCGGGCGTTCGCCTGATGAAGGAGCTCGCCGGGTACGTGCTGGCCGGCGGCCAGCTCGAGCACGACGACATCATGCAGATGCGCGACAGCCTGCCGTGCTTGGTGGGATTCCGACGAGTTCCAGGCAAAACCGCCGACGACGAGGTCGTCCGAGTGCTGTTCCTGTCCTGACATTCCCGATGCGGTCGGACGGCGAGCCGAGCGCCGCGCGGCGTCCGGAATCACCCCAAGATGCGGTGATCACGGTGGCCAAACATGCCACCTTTCACCGAAATGTCCCTATTTCAGCGCTCTTTCGTCTGAGCGTGCTGCTAGGTTCCGCGCCGATGCGTCGTCTTGTGCACCGGATCAGGGAGTCACAATGAATAAAACGGAATTTGTAGGGCTCGTGGCGAAGCGCGCCGAGGCTACCAACGCTGAGTCGCAGCGCTTTGTCCAGGCAGTGCTGGATGAAGTCCTCGAGGCGCTGAAGAAGGGCGAGGATGTTGCATTCGCCGGCTTCGGCAAGTTCTCGGTATCGCAGCGTGCTGCGCGCACGGGTGTGAACCCCCAGGACCCGACCAAGAAGGTCTCGATTCCCGCTCGCGTGGTGCCGCGCTTCACGCCGGGCGCCGTGCTCAAGGAGCAGGTCGCCACGGGGAACGCCAAGAAGCTCAAGAAGAAGTAATCGGGATGCGGGCCCGCGGCCACACGGGGGCGGGTCACCCGCCCCCGTGTGCTGCGTTTCGCCCGGCGCGATCATCACGCCGCCCCGGGCACATCACCTCGCACCACCCGCCCGCGGCAATCGCCGGTCGCGCATTTCGGATGACGCCGGGCCTGCTATCCTTCCCCACCGCCGCAGGTATGCGGCGACCTTTGTATGACAATCTTCATCACCGCACATATCCCTTCTGAGACCGTGGTTACCTGCGGATATCGAGGTGCAGTCTGAGCGCATCCCAGGTAGTGCTTGCCTCCTAGACGAGGTCCAGATACACGCCCACCGGCTGGCCCGTCGACGCGCATCAATGATGCGATTCGGGTCGAGTCGGTTCGCTTGATCGATCACCACGGCGAGAACGTGGGTATCGTGCCGATCGCGCGCGCCCAGCAGATCGCCACGGACGCGAACCTCGACTTGGTGGAGGTCGCTGCCGAGGCCAGGCCGCCGGTTGTCCGGATCATGGACTACGGCAAGTGGCGGTACGAGCAAGAGCAGAAGGCAAAGCAAGCTCGCAAGCACCAGAGCCAGATCGTGATCAAAGAGATCAAGTTCCGGCCGAAGATCGACCCGCACGACTACGCCACCAAGAAGGGGCACGTCGAGCGTTTCCTGCGTCACAAGGACAAAGTCAAGATCACGATCATGTTTCGAGGCCGGGAACTCTTGCATCCTGAGCGTGGAGAAGCCATTCTTCTTCGGCTCGCCGATGAACTGAGCGACCTCGCCCTCATCGAAAGCCGTCCGAACCTGGACGGGCGCAATATGGTCATGATGCTGTCCCCGCTGCGGGACACTGGGGCCGGTGCGCCGGCGCCGACCCACGAACACTCCGCAACGTCTGAGACTGCCTGATATGCCCAAGATGAAGACCAACCGAGCCGCCAGCAAGCGCTTTCGCGTGACGCCCAAGGGCAAGGTGATGTTCGGCGCGGCCGGGCTGCGCCACAACCTCGAGAACATGTCCGGCAAGAACAAGCGTCGCCAGGCCCGTGCCCACGAGCTCACCAGTGAGCACGCCGCGACCGCACTCAGACTGTTGGGGAAGCGCTAGAGATGGCTCGCGTAAAGCGTTCGGTCGCCGCCCGCAAGAAGCGGCGCAAGATCCTCGGCCAGGCCCGTGGGTACTGGGGCACCAAGAAGTCAAGCTACCGTCGTGCGAAGGAGCAGGTCCAGCGCTCACTTCGCTATCAGTACCGCGACCGCCGGGTGCGCAAGCGCGACTTCCGTCGGCTCTGGATCGCCCGCATCAACGCCGCCGCCCGGCAAAACGGTCTTGCCTACAACGAGTTCATGCACGGCCTCTCGCTTGCCGGGATCGAGCTGAACCGCAAGGTGCTGGCCGATCTGGCGGTACACGAGCCCGAGGCCTTCGCCGGACTCTGCGTGCGGGCGCGCGATGCCCGCCAAGCCGCCTCCGTCTAACCGCGGACCACGACGTGGGCCGCACCTGCGGCCGCTGACTTCGGCGCGCAACCCACAGCTCAAACTGCTGCGCACGCTCGCAAACAAGCGTGCGCGCCGCGAGCAGCGGCTGATGGTGGCCGAGGGCGAGGATCTGGTGGTCGCGGGGCTCGAACGTGGCGTGCGCCCCTCGGTGCTCTTCGTCGATGCCGAGCGCACCGGCGAGCTGACCGACCTGCTCGCGCGCCTGGGTGACGTCAGCGAGGCCTACGCCGTACCGCATCAATTGCTGGCGAGCGCGTCACAGCTGGCCGCGCCGCCGCGGGTGGTTGCCATCCTGCCGCAGCCCGGCCCCTTTGCCTTCCGGGACGTGGTGTTTCCCCCCTCGCTTGGCGTGTGGCTGGCTGGGGTGGCCGATCCCGGAAACGTCGGCACGCTGGTCCGCAGCGCCGCCGCGCTCGGTGCCGACTGGGTCGCGCTCGGACCGGGATCGGCCGATCCGTTTCACCCCCGGGCCACCCGCGCCGCGATGGGCGCGACGTTCGCGATCCCGCTGCTGGAGGGCGTCCGCGGGGAGGATCTGGCCTCGCGCGACGGGTTCCGGGTCGTGGCCGCGGTCCTCGATGACGGGCGGCCGCCGTGGGAGACCGACCTGCGGGGGCCGATCGTGATCGCGCTCGGCGGCGAGCGCGAGGGGCTCGACCCCGGCCTGTCCCAGCTCGGGCCGGCGCTCGCAGTCGAGCGCGTGACGATTCCGCAGACGCACGGCGCCGAGTCGCTCAACGTGGCCGCCGCCGGTGCCATCCTCCTGGCGGAGGCCATGCGCCAGCGCAGCGCAGGGGAAATCGGATCCGTGGGTCCTGTAGCCTGAGACGCCGTGGCGTCTCCTTACGACATCTCTGAAATCAAGACCAGGGCTCTCGCAGGGACTGCCGCGGCGGGAACTGTTTCGGCACTCGAAGCCGTGCGGGTCGAGTTCACTGGGCGTAAGAGCGAGCTCGCCAAGGCCCTCGCGTCGATCGTCAGTCTCCCACCCGAGGAACGGGGTACGTTTGGCAAACACGCCAACGCTGCCCGCCGTGAGATCGACGATGCGCTTGCCGAACGCAAAGCGGAGCTCGAAGCCGCCGAACTCAGCGAGCAACTCGCCGACGACCGGACCGATGTCACGCTGCCTGGCGACCCGTACCCGCGCGGCGCGCTGCACCTGCTCACCCAGGTGCGGCTCGAGATCGAGGAGATCTTTCTGGCCCTCGGCTACGAGATCGCCGACGGCCCCGAGGTCGAGACCGAGCACTACAACTTCACTGCCCTCAACACGCCCGAGGGCCACCCCGCCCGCTCATCATCGGACACGTTCTACGTCGACGGGTCGGCCGGGACGATCCTTCGCACCCAGACATCATCGGTGCAGGTCCGGGTCATGGAAGCTCGCACGCCGCCGCTGTATGTGATCAGCCCCGGGGCCGTCTACCGGCGCGACGACGTCGACGCGACCCACAGCCCGATGTTTCATCAGCTCGAAGGTCTCGCCGTCGATGAGGGGCTGTCGCTGGCGCACTTGATCGGCACGCTCAAGCACGTGGCCGGTCAGCTGCTCGGGTCGACCGAGTACCGGATCATCCCGGACTTCTTTCCGTTTACCGAGCCGTCGATCCAGCTGCTGGTGCGCTGGACCGACCGCGCTGGGCGCAGCTCATGGATGGAGTTGCTGGGCGCGGGCATGGTCGACCCCAACGTGTTCTCGTTCGCAGGGTACGACAGCGAGCGCTGGACGGGCTTCGCGTTCGGGATGGGCCTGGACCGCATCGCCATGGTGCGCCACGGGGTGCCGGACCTGCGCCTGCTGTTTGACGGCGATCTGCGCGTTCTCGAGCAGTTCTCCTGATCTGACCGTTCCGGGACTCGACTGCCGATGAAACTTCCTCTTTCCTGGCTTCACGAATACGTGCGCCCCGCGCTTGACGACGTCGCGCTCGCGCAGCACATCACCGACGCCGGGCCCGCGGTCGAGGGGGTGACGCACCTGCGCATGCCGGCGGCGGGCGGCAATCTGGAGTGGTTCCGCGTCGGCCGTGTCATCTCGGCCGAGCAACATCCGGACGCGGATCGTCTGCGGGTCTGCCAGGTCGACCTCGGCGAGCTGGAACTGCGCCAGATCGTCTGTGGTGCGCCGAACGTCGGGACCGGCCAGATGGTCGCTGTCGCCCTGCCCGGAGCCGTGTTGCCCGAGCGCGCGCCGCTGGGCGAAGTCGCCCTGCGCGGGGTCACCAGCCGCGGGATGATCCTGTCCGAATCGGAGCTCGAACTCGCGGCCGAGTCCGAGGGGATCATGATCCTCCCCGACGACATCCCGGCCGGGACGCCGGTCGCCGAGGTCCTGCCGATCGCCGATACCGTGTTCGAGCTCGAGCTGACCTCGAATCGACCCGATCTGATGGGCGTCTACGGCATCGCGCGTGAGGTCCACGCGATCACCGGTGCGCCGCTCGCGGCGCTCGATGCGTCGGAGGCGGCGCCGATCGGCGACGGCACGGTCCAGGACTACGTCAGCCTGCGCGTCGAGGCGCCGGACCTATGCCCGCGATACATGGCCCGGGTGATCACCGACGTGCGCGTCGGGCCGTCGCCGGTCTGGCTGCGCGCGCGGCTCGAGGCGGCCGGCATGCGCGCGATCAGCAATGTCGTGGACATCACCAACTACGTGATGCTGCTCACCGGACAGCCGTTGCACGCGTTCGACCTCGACCACATGGCCGGGCCGGCGGTCGTCGTGCGGCGGGCCCACGACGGTGAGCCGGTGACGACCCTGGACGGACAGCAGCGTGTGATGGACGCCGAGGTCCTGGCGATCTGCGATGCCGTGCGTCCGGCCGTGATCGCAGGGATCATGGGCGCCGAGGACGTTGAGGTCTCCGGCGCCACCACCCGGGTTCTGCTGGAGGCGGCGACCTTCGACGGTCCGGCCGTCCTGCACGCCGCGCTGCGGCTTGGGCTGCGCAGCGAGTCGAGCGCGCGTTTCGAGAAGGGTCTGCCCGCCGAGCTTCCGCCCGTGGCGATGGCGATCGCCTGCCGCTTGGTGGTCGAGCTTTGCGGTGGGAGGCTCGTGCCCGGGACGCTGGACGCCGCGGCGCCGCTGCCGGCGGTCGTGCCCGTCGCGATGCGCCACGCACGGCTCAATGCGGTACTCGGGCTCGACATCGCGCCCGACGAATCGGCCGCGATCCTGCGACGACTCGGCTGCGAGGTGTCCGAAGGTCCCGATGCCCACCAGGTCATCGTGCCGTACACCCGACGCCGGGACGTCAGCCGCGAGATCGATCTGATCGAGGAAGTGGCACGGATCCACGGATATGGCCGGATCCCGGCCCACTTGCCTCGGATGGTCGGCCACGGCACGCGGACGGTCGCCCAACGGCGGACCGAGCAGCTGCGGCGCTACGTCGCCGATCAGGGGTACTCGGAGATCGTCAGCTATCGGTTCGTTCCGGCGTCCGACGTCGATCGGCTGCAACTTGCTGGCGATGATCCGCGACGCCGCTTGGTGCGGTTGGCCAACCCGATCTCCGAGGAGATGGCGGTCATGCGGCGCTCGATGCTGCCGGGGTTGCTGCGTGCCGCATCGCACAACCAGCACCGGCAACGCACGCACGGGGCCCTGTTCGAGGTCGGTCGGACCTACGCGCCGGCCCCGGACGGACGCGCCGAGGAACGCGAATTCCTGGCGGCGCTGACCTTCGGCGCGCCGGGCCAGGAGCATTGGCGGGCCCCCGTGTCGAATGTCGACATCCATGCTGCGGTCGGGTTGGCCGAGGCGCTGTGCGGCATCGCGGGCGTGCGTCCGGAGATCGAGTCCAACCAGGCCCCCTATTTCCACCCGGTCCGTCAGGCGCGCCTGGTCGCCGGCGACCGGATCGTCGGTTGGGCCGGGGAGGTGCACCCGCGGGTGATGCGCAACTTCGATGTGTCGGGTCCGAGCGCCGCGATCGTGGTCGACCTCGACGCGCTCGGGGCGGCGGCGCCGACCGGTGTGCCGCAATTCGAGGATTTGCTGAGCGTCCCGGCCTCGACGCGTGACCTGGCGCTGGTGGTCGGCGACGATGTGAGCGCGGCAACGCTCGTGGCCACGGCACGGCGCGCCGGGGGCACGTTGGTCCGGGATGCGCGGGTGTTCGACCGCTATGCCGGCGAGCAGATCGGCGCGCGTCGGGTCAGCCTGGCGGTCCGGCTCCTCATCGCCGATCCCACCCGGACGCTCACCGATCAGGAGATCAACGACGTGGTCGTCGCGGTGCGGGATGCCCTCGCCGACCAACACGGCGCGGAACTGCGCGGATGAGCAATGACATGGTGCACATCCTCGGCGGGGCGGGCTTTGCGGGGGCGCAGCTGGCTGCCCTCATTGACGCCCACCCGCATTTCGTGCTCGGGACGATCACCGCGCGTTCGGACGCCGGGCGACGCCTGGTCGACCTCTACCCGGAATATCGGGTCACCGCCCAACTCAGCGCACCCGACCTCGACGCCATCTCGCCGGGCGACTTTGCCGCGGTGTGCTACCCGCACGCCGAAGCGTCGGAGCTCGTGGCCGAGTTGATCGACAAGGGCGTTCGGGTCGTCGACGTCTCCGCCGATCATCGGCTGCATGATCCGACCCTTTACCCGGAGGTCTATGGGTTCACGCACGCCCGTGAGGACCTCTTGGCCGAGGCGGTCTACGGGCTGCCCGAGCTGCATCGCGAGGCCATTCGCAGCGCGCGCCTGGTCGCCAACCCGGGCTGCTTTCCGACTGCGGCGCTGCTCGCGCTGCTGCCGGTGCGCGATCACGTGATCCACGTCGTCATCGACGCCAAGAGCGGCGTTTCGGGGGCTGGCCGGACCCCAACCTCGGCGGTGCACTTCTCCTCGGTCACCGACAACGTCATCCCGTACAAGGTTTTGACCCACCGACACACACCCGAAATCGTCCAGGAGTTCGGCCAGGAGGTGCTGTTCACCCCACACCTGGTCGCCGCAGACCGGGGGCTGCTGGCGTCGTGCTACGGACGGTTCGTGGGCGATACGCCCCACGCCGACGACCTGCGCGAGCAGTACCGGGTCTTCTATGCGCCGCACCCGTTCGTGGAGGTCGTCGACGCACCGCCCGGGATGCGGGCGACCCAGCGCAACAACTACGCGCAGGTCTACGTCACCACCGAGCCCCGGCGGGGGTTGTTCGTCGGCTTCGGCGTGATCGACAACCTGGTCAAGGGCGCGGCCGGGCAAGCCGTCCAGAATCTCAACCTGATGGCCGGGCGGCCGGAGGATGAGGGCCTGGCATGAGCGGGTTCACCCCGATCCTGCGCTCCGACTGGTTGGACGCGCCGGTCGGGCTCGCCCCGATCCAGAACGGGTCGGTCACCAGCCCGGACGGGTTCGTCGCTGCGGGGGTCGCCTGTGGCCTCAAGGCGTCGGGGGATCTCGATCTTGGCGTCCTGAGCGCGACGGGCCCGGTGGTGTCCTGGCTCCTTGATACGGCCAATGCGCTGCCATCCGCGCCGGTCCGTCTCAACCGCACACACGGCCGCGACGGCTTCCAGGCGGTCGTTGTCAACGCGGGCATCGCCAACGCGTCGACCGGGTCGGGCGGCGAGGAGGACGCCCGCCGGATGGCGGAGCTGACCGCGACCGAACTGGGTCTGGGCATCGCGCAGGTCGCCGTCTCGAGCACCGGCGTGATCGGCGAGCGGCTCGACATGCAAAAGATTCCGGCGGCCATCCGCGAGGCCTGCGGCCAACTCGGTCCCGACGGCGGGCAGCGCTTCAACCAGGCGATCTGCACCACCGACCGGCTGCTCAAAGGCGGCGCGTTTCGCGTCCTGCTGGCGGGGGGCGAGGTCACGCTCGGGATCGCCGCCAAGGGTGCCGGGATGATCCGGCCGACCATGGCGACGATGCTCGCCTACGTGACGACCGACGCCGCGCTCGCGCCCGACGATCTCCGGGTGGCGACCGAGCGTGCCGGGGCCGAGAGTTTCAACCGCATCAGCGTCGACGGTCAGATGAGCCCGAGCGATACGCTGCTGGTGTTCGCGAGCGGCACCGGCGCGCCGCTGGGCGGCGAGGATCTGGCGAGGTTCGCCGATTGCCTGCGGGCGGTCTGTCGCTGGGCGGCAATCCAGATGGTCAAGGACGGCGAAGGCGCCGAGCACGCCGTGCACCTGACGGTGCGGACCGCCCGCGACGATGCCGAGGCCGAGGCCGTCGCCCGAGCGATTGCCGAGTCGCCCCTCGTGAAGACGGCAATCTTCGGACGCGACCCGAACTGGGGCCGGATCTCCCAAGCGGTCGGGATGGCGCTGGCGCGCTCGCCGGGCGCCCCGGCCGAGTTGGGGGTCTGGCTCGACGCCATCGCGCTCGACGACCCCGCCGCCGCTGCGGTGATGGAACAGGCCGAATACGATATCGCGGTCGCCCTGGGGCGGGGCACGGGCGAGTACGACCTGTGGCTGTCAGACCTCACCCACGCCTACGTCACGCTCAACGCCGAGTACCACACCTAGGCCCCCGCTGCGGGTCGACGCGCGGGCCGACGATCGACGCCCGGCGTCGCGGCGCGATAATCTCCCGCACCGAATGGACATCGTGAATCCCGCATCACCTGGCTCCGGCCCACAGGACACCTCGACCCGGGTCGCCGTCCTGCTGGAGGCCCTGCCGTACATCCGCGATTTCGCGGGGGCGACGGTGGTCGTCAAGTACGGCGGCGCCGCGATGGTGGCCCCGGAGCTCAAGGCGTCATTTGCGCGCGACATCGCGCTATTGAAGCTGGTCGGGATGAACCCGGTCGTCGTGCACGGCGGCGGTCCCGACATCTCCCGCTACTCGGACCTGCTGGGCATCGACGTGCGCTTTGTCGACGGCCTGCGCGTGACCGACCAGCGGACGATGGAACTGGCCAAGATGGTGCTCGTCGGCAAGGTCAACAAGGAGATCGTCGCGCAGTTGCACGTTGCGGGTGTCGCCGCGGTCGGGCTGGCGGGCGACGATGGACAACTCATCCAGGCCAGCAAGCAGATGCCCAACGGCCACGACATCGGGTTTGTCGGCAAGGTCGACCACGTCGATCCGACGGTGCTCGAGGTGTTGTCAGACTTCGTGCCGGTCGTCGCTTCGGTGGGTGTCGACGAGGACGGACAGAGCTACAACATCAACGCGGACGCGGTCGCCGCGAGTCTCGCCGGCGCGCTGCGCGCGCGCAAGGTGCTCTTCCTGACGGATGTCCAGGGTCTGCTGGCCGACCCTGCCGACCCGGACTCGCTGGTCTCCGAGTGCACGCTGGGCGAGTTGAACGCCATGTTGGGGGCGGGTGTGATCGGCGGCGGCATGCTGCCCAAGCTGACCGCGGTCCGGGATGCGCTCACGCACGGGGTCGGCGCGGCGCACATCGTCGACGGCCGAGTCGAGCACACGGTGCTGATCGAGTTGTTTACCGAGGCGGGCATCGGCACCAAGATCACGCCGTGACGACGCCGGCATGGATGGCGCGCGAGCAGGCGGCGTTGATGGCCAACTACAGCCGGCAGCCGGTGCTGTTCGTCCGCGGGGACGGCGCGTCACTGTATACCGCCGAGGGCCGGCGCTATGTCGACTGCATGGCCGGGATCTCGATGATCAACGTCGGTCACTGCCACCCAGACGTCGTCGAGGCGATCTGCACTCAGGCCGCGCGGCTGATCAATGTCTCGAACCTGTACTACACGGAGCCCATGCTCGAGTTGGCCGAATGGATCCGTGACCACTCCATGGGCGGCCGGGTGTTCTTCTGCAATTCCGGAGCCGAGGCCAACGAGGCCGCGCTCAAGCTCGCGCGCAAGCACGGCGGCCCGGGACGTCCCGAGGTTGTCGCCCTTGAACACGGCTTTCACGGGCGCACCTACGGTGCGCTGACCCTGACCGGCCAGCCCGACAAGCAGATCGCCTTCATGCCGATGGTGCCGGACATCCACCACGTCGGCCGCAACGACCTCGAGGCGCTCGAGGAGGCTGTCGGCCCGCGCACATGCGCGATCTTCCTGGAGATCGTGCAGGGTGAGGTTGGGGTGCACCCGATCTCCGTGGAGATGCTTCAGCTGGCGCGGGCGCTGGCGGATCGCCACGGGGCGCTGCTGGTGATCGACGAGATCCAGACCGGGCTGTCGCGGACCGGTCCGCTGTTCGCCTATCAGGACGTCGGCATCGAGCCGGACGTCATGTGCCTGGCCAAGAGCCTCGGCGGCGGCGTGCCGATCGGCGCGGTCACTGCCCGCCCGGGCATCGACGCCACGTTCGTGCCGGGTGACCACGGCTCGACGTTCGCGGGTAGCCCGCTGGCGTGCGCGGCCGGGCTGGCCAGCTGCCAGGTGCTCGCCGATCCGGGCCTGCAGGCCTCCGTGCGGGTCAAGGGTGCAGCGCTCCTGGAGGGGCTCGAGCGGCTCGTCGACGACGGGTTGGTCCGCGAGGCCCGCGGTCGCGGGCTGATGTGTGGCATCGATCTCCCTGACCCTCGCGCGGCCGAGGTCACCGCGGCCATGCTCGAGTCCGGGTACCTGATCAACAACACCTCCGCCCAGACGCTGCGCTTCCTGCCGCCGCTGGTGATCGATGACGAAGACCTGTCGGGTCTGGTGTCGACACTGCGCAGGGTGCTCAGCGCCTGACGCGTTTCAGCGCCGGATCGTCGGGCATGTCAAAGTAGGCGCCGGGGGCCGCGCAGGACGACATCTTGTATGTGATTAGTCACTCACTTACGCTCGCCCCGAGGATGTCCCGAGCAACCCCGCGGCGGGGCAGCCACCGGCAAGGAGCGGCCAGATGGCGACGACCGAACCGAGTATCGACCAAGCAGCGGCCGCCCGGATCGAGGATGGGGTCAAGATCTACGGTGCCGGCGATGCCGAGATTCGGGCGCTCGACGGCGTGACGCGCGCGTTTCCGGCCGGCCGCTTTACCGCGATCATGGGCCCTTCCGGATCTGGCAAGTCGACACTCATGCACTGCATGGCGGGTCTCGACCGCCTGACCTCCGGGACGACCTGGATCGGAGAGGTTGAGCTGAGCGCGCTGGGGGAGAAAGCCGTCACCGGTGTCCGGCGCGACAAGGTCGGCTTCATCTTCCAGGCGTTCAACCTGCTGCCGACCCTGACCGCGCTCGAGAACATCCGCTTACCACTCGATATTGCCGGGCGCGACGTCGACCAGGCCTGGCTCGACCAGGTCGTCACGTCGCTGGAACTCGAGGACCGTCTGCGCCACCGGCCGGGTGAGCTCTCGGGAGGCCAGCAACAGCGCGTCGCCGCGGCCCGCGCATTCGCCAGCCAGCCCGCGATCGTCTTCGCCGACGAGCCCACCGGCCAGCTCGACTCGCATTCCTCGGCCGAGCTGCTGTCGTTCATGCGCCGCGCCGTCGACGAGTTCTCGCAGACGATCGTGATGGTCACCCACGACCCGAACGCGGCCAGCTACTCGGACGATGTCGTGTTTCTTTCGGACGGCAAGATCGTCGACGAGCTCGCCGCGCCGACCCCGACCTCGATCCTCGACCGCATGAAGGGCCTCACGGCCGCCGAACGATGATCTGGCGAATGGCCAACCGCAATCTGCGCGCGAGCCCGTTGCGGCTCGTGTTGATCTCGCTCGCGATCATCCTGGGCGTGGGCTTCGTCGGCGGTGCGTTCGTGCTCGGTGACACCATCAACAAGGCATTCGACAGCCTGTTCGCCAAGGTCGATGCCGGTGTGGCCGTGCAGGTCCAGGGCGTCGCATCGGTTTCCGATTCGCAGCGACAGCCGGTCCCGGCCAGCCTGCTGCCCAAGATCCAGGCGGTCGACGGCGTTGCCACGGCCGCCGGGTCGATCGGCGGCACCGCGACAATCGTTGGGACCAACGGCAAGGCGGTCGGCCGCGCCGGGCCCCCGACGCTCGGGTTCGGGTGGGTCAACGATCCGTCGCTCAACTCCTTGCGTCTCGTGTCGGGTCGCGCCCCGACCGCGCCCAACGACGTCGTGATCGACACGCACACCGCCGCCACCGCGAAGTTCGCCCTTGGTCAGCAGGTGCGGGTCATTACCCCTTCCGGGTCGGGCCAGTACACGCTCGTCGGGCTGGTCCGGTTCGGCACGAGCGACAACCTGCTCGGCGCGACGCTCACCGGATTCACGATGCCCACGGCGCAGCGCGTGTTCGGCCTCGAGGGCCAGTACACGCGGATCGGGGTCACCGGCAACCAGGGCGTCCTGGACTCGGTACTCGCCCACCGGGTCCAGGCGGTGCTTCCGTCCGGCTATGAAGCCATCACCGGGGCCGCCGCCACCCGGCAGGCGACCGACCAGTTCAACTCGATCATCGGCCTCCTGCGCGACGTGCTGCTGGTATTCGCCGGGATCTCGCTGTTCGTCGGCGCATTCATCATCTTCAACAGTTTCTCGATCACGATCGCCCAGCGCACGCGCCAGGTGGGGCTGCTGCGGGCCGTCGGCGCCTCCCGCGGCAGCGTCGTGGGCGAGGTCGTCCTCGAGGCGCTGATCATCGGTGTCGTGGCCTCGGCGATCGGCGTCGGGTTCGGGATCCTGGTCGCGATCGGGCTGGAGAAACTGTTCGATCTGATCGGCGCGAGCCTGCCGAGGGCCCCGATCCAGGTGCAGGCCCGCACGGTCATCATCTCCATGGGCGTCGGAATCTTGGTGACCCTCGCGGCGGCGCTGCGCCCGGCAATCCACGCGAGCCGCATCCCGCCGATCGCCGCGATGCGCGAGGTGACCGAGGCCGGGACCCGCTCGCTGCGGCGCTTGGTGATCGCGATCGCGGTCACGGCGCTCGGGGTCGGGCTGGTACTCGTGGGGCTGTTCAGCGGCCTCGGGAACCCGTACGCCCTGCTCGGCCTCGGGGCGCTGTTGCTGTTTATCGGCGCGGCGCTATTGACCGGGCAGATCGCCCGTCCACTGGCGAGCGTCATCGGTGCACCGTTCGTCTGGATCGGCCGGGTCCCGGCCCGTCTGGGGCGCCAGAACGCGATGCGCAATCCCACGCGCACTGCCCAAACGGCCACCGCGCTCACCATCGGCGTCGCGCTGGTCGCGGCGGCAACGATCTTCGCCTCGTCACTGTATGCGACCTTCGCGGGGCAGCTCGATGCGCGACTGCTGGCGCAGGTGGCCGTCCAGGCCACCAACCAGCAGCCGTTTACGCCCGCGGCCGCGGCGGCGATCACCGGCGCGCCCGGCATCGTCGCGGTCAGCCCCTTACGTGAGGGCGAGGTCCGGGATACGCACCGGGACGTGCAGACCGTGGGCGGGGTGAACCCGGCGACGATCCTCGAGCTGTACAACCCGGGGCTCAAGCAGGGGTCGTTGCGGGACCTCGCCCAGCCCGGCACGATCGCCGTGCAAGAGGACTACGCCAAGTCCAACCACCTGACCGTCGGATCGACGCTGCCGATGTTCTTCGCCAAGACTGGCGTGCAGCCGCTTCGCGTGGCGGCGATCTTCTCCGACTCGACCCTTGGCCACTTCTTCATCTCCCTGTCGGACTACGAGCGCAACTTCTCCACCCAGCAGGACACGATCGTGCTGGCGCGTGGCGCCGACGGGATGTCCCCGCAAAAGGCCAAGCAGTCGGTGTCCGCCGCGCTCGCGGCGTATCCGAATGTCACGGTGCTGACGAAGTCCGAGTACAAGGATCAGGTCAACTCCCAGATCAACCAACTGCTGTACCTGGTCTACACGCTGCTCGGGCTGGCGATCATCATCGCGGTCTTCGGGATCGTCAACACACTGGCACTGTCGATCTTCGAGCGCACACGGGAGATCGGGCTCTTGCGAGCCGTCGGCATGTCGCGATGGTCGACGCGCTTGATGATCCTCTGGGAGGCGATCATCGTTGCGTTGATCGGCGGTGTCGTCGGTCTGGTCCTCGGCGCGTTCATCGGCATCGTCATCGTCGAGCGCGTCTCGCTGATCACCACACTCGCGGTGCCCTGGGGCTCGCTGATCGTGTTCTTCGTGTTGGCCGGCGTGGCCGGGGTGATCGCCGCGATCCTGCCGGCGCGCCGCGCCGCGCGGCTAAACGTCCTGGATGCGATTCAGGCGGAGTAAGTCGCCGGGGGCGCCGGCCGAACGCGACGCGGCACCGTCGTCGGGCGCCTCGGGGTCGGGGTCGTCACCGGCCTCGGGTTCCACCGCGAAATGCATCGTGACGCGCGTGCCCGAACCGACGCGTGACACCGTCAGCTCGTCGGCCAGCGATCGCATGATCGGAAACCCGCGCCCGCGGGGGCTCGTTGGCGAGGGCGGTGTCGCGTGCGGGTCGATGCGCGGCTCGTCGTCGCCGCTGCCCTCGTCGGTGATGACGAGGGTGGCGCCGTCGCGTCGCACGACCACTTGGATCTCGATATGGCCGCCGTCGTCTGGCGAGCCGTGCTCGATGGCGTTGGAGACCGCTTCGCTGGCCGCCAGGAGCAGCCGCCCGGCATCCTCAGGGCTCCACGGTTCACGATCGAGCACCAGCGCGAGCGCGCATCGGATGAACGTCAGCGAACGCAGCGTGGCGGGCACACGGAATGCAGACTCGATGGCGTCGCTGTTCATCTACTCGAAGATTCGTCGGAGGACTCTGAAAATCCTATCGGCAGGCGCGAAACGAAAGAAAGCTACAGGGTCGCAACCAATCGTGCGCGGCGCCTCTAGACTTGCCGGTGGCCCGGTGTTGTCAACCTATGAGGTCGTTTGTGACTGACGCGCAAGTTGCACCACAATCCGCTTCGTATATCGCCCGTCCCGAGGATGTCCACCGGGTCGTGCTGCTGTATTCCGGCGGTCTCGACACCTCGGTGATGCTCAAGTGGATCCAGGACGAGTATGGCGCGGAGGTGATCGCGCTGTGCGTCGACCTCGGCCAGCCGGCCGACGATTTCGATCAGGTGCTCGACAAGGCACGCAATCTTGGCGCGCTTGAGGCCATCCTGGTGGACGCCAAGGACGAGTTCGCCAAAGAATACGTCGGGCCCTCGATCCTGGCCAACGCCCGTTACCAGGGCGGGTACCCGCCGTTTACGAGCCTCGGGCGTCCGCTGCTCGCCAAGCTCGCCGTCGAGACCGCCCGCGCCTTCAACGCCGACACCATTGCCCACGGCTGCACCGGCAAGGGCAACGACCAGGTCCGCATCGAGGCGACGGTGGCGACCCTCGCCCCGGAACTGAAGGTCATCGCCCCCGTGCGCGAGTGGCAGATGGGGCGTGACGAGGAGATCGCCTACGCCGAGCTGCACGGCATCCCGGTGTCGTCGTCGGTGGAGCGTCCGTACTCGATCGACGACAACTTGTGGGGCCGCTCCAGCGAAGGCGGGATGATCGAGGATCTCGACCAGGCGCCACCGGACGACCTGTTCGAATTGGTGACCCCGCCGACCCGCGCGCCCGACCGCGTCGAGGAGGTCGTGATCGGATTTCGGGAAGGGTTGCCGATCAGCGTCGACGGCACCGAGTACGGGCTCGTCGAGCTCATCCAGCGTGTCGCCGCGATCGCGTGCCGCAACGGCGTGGGCATCGTGGACCACATCGAGGATCGCGTGGTCGGCCTGAAGGTGCGCGACATCTACGAGGTGCCGGCCGCCGAGGTGCTGCTGACCGCCCACCGTGAGCTCGAGAAGCTCGTGTGCACCGGGCGCCAGAACGCCCTCAAGCCCCAGCTGGACGGTCTCTGGGCGCAGCTGGTCTACGACGGGCTCTGGTACGAGCCGCTGCTGGCCAATCTGAACGCGCTGATGCGCGACGTCAACCGCAAGGTCACCGGTGAGATCGCCATGCGCCTGTACAAGGGCAGCGCCCGCGCCGCCAAGCGCACGTCGCCCTATGCGATCTACGACAAGAGCCTGGCGACCTTCAATGCCGACGCATCGTTCTCGCAGCATGCCTCGCCCGGCTTCATCGAGCTGTTTTCCCTGCAAAGCCGCATGGCCTACCGGATCGCCG
Organism: Thermoleophilia bacterium; assembly: GCA_017882585.1. Taxonomy (GTDB): domain Bacteria; phylum Actinomycetota; class Thermoleophilia; order Miltoncostaeales; family Miltoncostaeaceae; genus CAITWD01. The sequence goes on along the minus strand of JADGPF010000004.1, from coordinate 8,340 downwards.
AAGCGCTCGAGCGGGGCTAGGCCGGTGCGCCGGGTCATGCCGCCGCAGCGACTGCGGATCCACAGGGCCGCCAGCCCACCGGTCTGCCGGCTGGCGCGTGGTCGCGAGGGACTGTCCTTGGAGCCGGAGACGGCGCCGGCGGGCGCTGCGGTTGCCCGATGGGCCCAGATCCAGCTGTCGGTCGCATCCCCGTATCCGACCGTGGGTCTGTCGGCGTCCGCGGGCGGGGCGATGGTGCTCAGTTGGCTGCCCGGTGTGGTGCAGTCGATCGTGCTGCCGGACCTCTCGCGTGCGTTCGATCGCCGCCCGCCGGGGCTCGTGGAGGCCGTTGGGGCGGGTCGGGCGAACGCCGCGCTGCTGCGCGCCGACGATGGCTGGCGCGCCGTGGTGCTGCCGAGTCTCGGCGATCGCCTGTCGGATCTCGGCGCGGGACCCGCGGCGATCTCCGCCAGTGCCCAGAACATCGCGGTCCACGAGGCGGGCACGACGATGGTCGTTCCGCTTGCCGGCGGTGTGTCGGTCGCCGAGTACGCCGGCGAGATCGACGGGCTCGCCTTTGCCGGCGAGCAGCTGTGGCTCTCACGCGGCGGTGCGATGGCGCCGGCAGAGGATCTGCACGCGGGCACCGGCGCACCGGTGCGGCGGCTGGTCGGAGCGGCGGGCGCGGAGCGGGTCTTGGCGCTCACGGCGGACGGTGACCTTGTGCGCTGCGCACCCGGCGAGCCCGACGCCCGCTGGCATCCGGTCATCGCCGACGTCCGCGACATCTCACTCTCGGACGACGGTGCGTGGGCGACGCTCGCCAGCCCAAGCGCCGTCGCGATTGTCCGCGCCGACGACGGCGCGGTTGCGGTCTGGGTCGGTGGCGCCTCGTCCATCGCCTTGGGCGCCGATCGGCGTATCGTCGTCGGCGGCGAGTGGGGGATGGCCCTGATCGTTCCTGTCGAGGAGTCCACATGAGCACGCTTCCACCCCAGCCCGTCCTCGCCGACGATCCCGGTCCGTGGTCCGGGATCCTCGATGTCCTGCAGCGCCGTGGGGTGCGGCCCGGGCGCCGTCGGGCCGAGCCGCCGAACGGCCTGATGCGGATGCCGGCCCCCCAGACCACCGTCACCCTGTCGGGCCTGGACGCGACGCTCGGCGTCGCCGGCGCCGGCCCGGTACGGATCGTCGCGGCCGCGCGCGAGCCGGCGTTGGTGCTGACGGCGGAGGCCGACGGCTCGATCGCCGGCGCGTCCCCGGGCGTACGCCGGGTGTGGTCACTGCCGGACCTGCGGCTGAGCGTCGAGGACCGCACCGGCAACGATGCGGCCGTGGAGGCGGTGACGCCCGTCCTCCTTGTGGACCTCTCCGCCGGCGAGCTGCCCCCGCAGACGGTGTTCGCGCCTGGCGGAACCGTCGCCGCGGTGCCCGTGGTCGAGTCGGCACGGGTATCCTCGCTGGCAATCGTGCGTACCGACGATCGCTCGCTGTGCCGGCTGATCCGGTGGGCGCGGTGCGGGGCGTGGTCGGCTGACGGAAAGATCCTCGTGATCGGCGGTGAGTGGGGCCTGTTGGCGCTCGCACACCACGGCGTCGAGGCCTAGCGGATCCGGGCGTGTCGGCGAGGCGAGGGGCGGCGTCGAAACGGCCGCTGACACCCCACATCTTGGGTGCCAGCGCCCTTGCTGACGTCTGAGGCGGGGGTTAGCCTGAGCGGAATGGCCGGGGCTTCAGATTTCGTTCACCTCCATGTCCACTCGGACTATTCGATCCTGGACGGAGCGTGCAAGATCGGGCGCCTGCTGGACCGGGTCGAGGAGATGGGCCAGAGCGCCGCGGCGCTCACCGACCACGGGGTAATGAGCGGTGCAATCGAGCTCTACCGGGCCGCCAAGAAGCGGGGCATCACCCCGATCGTCGGCCTCGAGGCGTACCTCGTGCCGGACCGCCACGCCCGCCCCGGGCGGGAGCGCCGTGCCCACATCACGCTGCTGGCCGAGAACACAACCGGCTACTACAATCTGATCAAGCTGTGCTCGAAGGGCTTTCTGGAGGGCTACCATCGCAAGCCCCGGATCGACTACGAGCTCATGGCCCAGCACGCCGACGGGGTCATCGCCCTGACCGGCTGCCTGTCGGGCACGATTTGCGGCCTGGTCGAGCATGACGACCTTCCGGGCGCTCGCGCCGAGCTCGACCGGTTGGTGCAGATCTTCGGCGCCGACGACGTCTACGTCGAGATCCAAGACTCAGGGATCCCGATCCAGCACAAGATCAACATCGAGCTCGCCAAGCTGGCGCGCGACGCCGGCCGGACGATGGTCGCCACCTGTGACGCCCACTATGTCTGCCAGCACGACGCCGACGCCCATGAGGCGCTGCTCGCGATCCAGACCCGCGACGTGCTGTCGAACCCGAACCGCTTCCGGTTCGACACGAAGGAGTTCTACCTAAAGACCGGGGCCGAGATGGCGCTGGCGCTGCCCGACTACACCGCCGCGATCCCGGTCTCGCTGGAGATCGCCGCGCGTTGCGGCGGCCTGGACCTCCCCATCGGCGAGGTGAAGCTGCCCCGGTTCCCGGTGCCCGACGGTTCCACGCCGAGCGCGTACCTGGAGCGCCTGTGCCGTGAGGGCATGGAGCGCCGCTACGCCGGACAACCGCCAAACGGCGCCGAGAACCGGCTGCGCTTCGAGCTTGACGTGATCGAGGAGATGGGCTTTTCCTCCTACTTTCTGATCGTCTGGGACTACATCCGTTGGGCACGCGACAACGGCGTGGCGGTGGGCCCCGGCCGTGGCTCGGCCGCAGGCTCGCTCGTGGCCTTTACCCTGCGGATCACCGATCTGGATCCGCTCGAGCACGGGCTGCTGTTCGAGCGCTTCCTGAACCCGGGGCGCAAGAGCCTGCCAGATATCGATACCGACTTTGCCCAGAACGGCCGCGATCGCGTGGTCAAGTACGTCACCGAACGCTACGGGCAGGGCTCGGTGGCCCGCATCGGCACGTTCGGCAAGCTGCTCGCACGCGCCGTGGTGCGCGACGCGGGGCGCGTGCTCGGCTACAGCTACGGCCAGGTCGACCGCATCGCCAAGCTCGTCCCGGAGCGTCCGATCGGCATTCGGCTGGAGGACGCCCTCAAGGAGGGCAGCGAGCTCCACCAGGCCTACGAGTCCGACGAGGCGGCCAAGAAGATCATCGACACCGCGCGCCCGCTCGAAGGGCTGGTGCGCAACGAAGGTGTCCACGCCGCCGGGGTCGTGATCGCCCCAAGCGACGTGACCGATTACATCCCGGTGCGCATCGATGACGACGGCAACGTGGTCACCCAGGTGCCCGACCATGATGTGGAGGCGCTCGGCCTCCTGAAGATGGATTTTCTGGGCCTGCGCAACCTGGACATCATCCAAAAGTGCGTCGAGCTGATCCAGGAAACCCACGGCTTCGATCTCGACATCGACACGCTGCCGATGGACCACGCCCCCACGTACGAGATGCTGACCCGCGGCGAGGGTCTGGGGGTGTTCCAGTTCGAGTCCTCGGGGATGCGCGACGCCTTGCGCGAGGTCGGGCCGACCGAGTTCGCCGACCTGATCGCGCTGGTGGCCCTGTACCGACCCGGCCCGATGGCCTTCATCTCGACCTACGCCCGCAACAAGCGCGATCCGGGCAAGGTGGATCTCCCCGACCCGCGCCTGGTGCCGATTACCGGCCCGACCTACGGTGTGGCGATCTACCAAGAGCAGCTCATGGCGATCTCGCGCGAGCTCGCCGGCTTCTCGCCCGCCCGTGCGGATGACCTGCGCAAGGCCGTGGGCAAGAAGGATAAGGACCTGATGGCGTCGTTGAAGGACGAGTTCATCGACGGCTGCATCGCAACGGGTACCGACAAGCGAGTTGCCGCCGACCTGTGGGCGCTGTGCGAAGCCGCCGGCGACTACTCGTTCAACAAGTCTCACGCCGCCTGCTACGGCCTGCTCGCATACCGGACGGCCTATCTGAAATGCAACTACCCGGCCGAGTACATGGCGGCGCTGATGTCGTCGGTGATGGACACCAAGGATCGGGTGCCGTTCTACGTCGCCGCCTCCCAGGACATGGGCCTGTCGGTACTGCCGCCCGATGCCAACGCCAGCCGCTCGGATTTCGCGGTGACCGGCGCGACGGAGATCCGATTCGGCCTGACCGCGGTCAAGGGTGTCGGGGAGAATGCCGTTGGCGTCATCCTTGACGCGCGCGGCTCCGGCGGGCCATTCACCTCGATCTGGGACTTCTGCCGCCGCGTCGACCAGGCGCAGGTCAACAAGCGGGCCCTGGAGAGTCTGATCCGGGCGGGCGCCTTCGATTCGACCGGTGCGACGCGCTTTGGGATCCTCGAGGTCCTGCCGGCCGCAATGGGCGCGGCCTCACGGGCCCGCAGCGACGCGGCGGCGGGGCAGGCGTCGCTGTTCGCCGGGCATGATGCGGACGCGACCGTGGCGCCGGTGGACCTCGACCCGCCAATCCCGGGTGAGGAGTTCACGCGCGAGGACCTGTTGGCGGCCGAAAAGGAGGCCCTCGGGCTCTATGTCTCGAGCCATCCGCTCCAGGACTGCCGCAACCAGCTGGAGCGAGCGGTGACCTGCAGCCTGGGGCGCCTGGACGACCACCCGGACGGGGCGTTCGTGACCGTGGGCGGGATGATCGGTGCCATCAAGGCGATCTCGACCCGTCGCGGGGAGCCGATGATGTTCATCCGGCTCGACGACCTGGAAGGCTCGGTCGAGGTCGTTGTCGTGCCGGCCGTGCTGACCGAGGCGCGGCAGCAGCTGGTCGCCGACGCGATCGTCTTGGTGCAGGGCCGCATCGATCAGAAGGGGGAGGGGGAGACGAAGATCGTCGCGCGCAGTATCGAGGCCTTCGCCGTCGATCCGGATCGCGAGGAGCACCGGCTTACCCTGCGGGTGCACGCCTCCCACCTCGGCCCGGAGCACCTCCCGCAGCTGCGCCAGTTGTTGGTCGATCACGGCGGCGAGGCGCCGGTCGTGATGGTGATGGAGACCGACGACGGGGCCTACCGGTACCGCTTCGGCGACCGCTATCGGGTCAACCCGCGCGACGGCAGCCTGCAGGCGTCGCTCAAGACGCTCCTCGGCGCTGAGTGCGTGGTCAGATAGGCGGATCCGGGCGCGGCGCAGGATCCGACCGCAGCGATGGCGCGCTCGTGACACCTGCGCTACCGTCGGATGCCGGAACCTGAAACCCGCCGATGGAGCACCGCGCTGAACGATCATCCGCCCATCCCCGCCCTGCGTCCCGGATCGCGCACGGGCACACCGTTTCCGGATACCGGTCCTGGGCTCTGCGGCCGGTGCGCGGTGCGGTGCGAGCGGGTCGTGTACCCGTCGGGGTGTCAGGAATCCGGATGCCCACGCCTGTACACCTACGAGCGCGACGGGCGCCAGGTCATGGGGTGCCTGGACAAGGTCTTCTGGGCGGAGATTGACCTCGAGCGGTTCCGCGCCTTGCAGCGCACGCGGGCGGGGTTCGGCGGTCTGCGCGTGTGGCGCGAGCCGACGCCCATGTGCCACTGTGCGATCGAGCAGCCCTTCGCCCATCGCCCGCACGATCCGTGTGTCAATCCTGGCTTTCTGGATAGTGCGCCCGCGGTGGCCGCCCCGGAGTGAACTCAGGCCGCGCGCACGTACAGCCCTGCCGCGGCGGTATCGGCGACCTCGCGCTCGATTCCGGCAACGCGGATCGTGCGTTGGCCGGCCGCGGGTTCGGCCGACATGAGCTCGAGCCGCGTTCCGGGAATCAGCCCGTGATCGTAGAACCACTGCAGAAGATCGCCGTTGTGCTCGGCCAGCCGGACAATCATGACCGTTGCGGGCGCGTCGACCGCACTCAGCGGGCGCAGGTCCCGATTCTCGGCCTGTTCGAAGGCGGTGTCGATCGGCCAGCCGTGCGGACAGCGATCCGGATGCCCGAGCCGGTCGGCCAGACGCGCGACCATCTCATCATCGAACGCATCGCCCATGGCATCGGCATGTTCATGCGACTCGGCGGGCGTGTAGTCCATGAAGTCGGTGAGGAACCGTTCGATGATGCGGTGATTGTGCACGATGCGCTCCGCCTCGACGCGGCCGCGGTCGGTGAGCACGGGGCGGCCCGTGGTCCGCGAGACCAGTCCGTCGGACTCGAGGCGCTTGAGCATCTCGCTGGCAGTGGCGGCGCTGACGCCGAGCAGCTCGGCGACGCGTGCGGCGGGAGCTGGCCCGCGGCCGACGACGGGCCCGTATTCGCCGATCGGAAACGCCAGAAAATACAGCGCTTCCAGGTAGTCGGCGGTCGAGTGCGCCCGTGTGGCCATCGCGCTCGATGATAGCCGAGCGCCGAGCGGGCGAGCGTTACGGACCGACCGCGATCTTGACCGAGTAGATCCAGACGGGCTGGGTGGGCTTGTTGGTCGTGGCGTCCGCGGGCACGGTGGCGATGCGGTGCACCACTGCGATACCGGAGCTCACCTTCCCGAACCGGGAGTACTGCAGCGGCAACTGGGTGCCCTGGACGCCTTCGACGATGAAGAACTGCGAACCGTTGGTGTTGGGTCCAGCGTTCGCCATCGCCACGTCGCCGAGCGTGTACGGGGTCGTCGGCAGCTCGTCGGCAAACTGGTAGCCGGGGCCGCCGGTACCGTCGCCCTTCGGGTCACCGCCCTGAATCACGAATCCAGGGATGACCCGGTGGAAGGTCAGGCCGTTGTAGAAGCCCTGGTCGGCGAGGAACACGAAGCTGTTGACCGCCTTGGGCGACTGCTTGGGCTCGAGTCGGATCACGATCACTCCGCACGAGGTGGTCATCGTCGCCGTGTATGTCTTTGCGGTCGAGATAGCCATGTGGGGCGCCGACGCGTACGTCTTGGGCGCGGCCGGTGTGCTCGGTGGCGTGTTCGAGCATCCCGCACTCGTCGCCGACGACGCGGTCGTGCTGCCGGCCGTGGCGGACGTCGTGGAAGTGGAGCTCGAGCTGCCGCAGGCGGTCAGGGCAACCAGCCCCGCGGTCGCGATGACGGCGGCGATGGAGCGTCGGGTGCAGTTGGTCATAGCCGGGGAGGCTAACGGGTTGTCCCGACGGATCGGGATTCGCCGGGTCGCGCGCGCCGCCCGGGACGTCGGCGCCCCGACCGCACGGACAAGCCTCGTTGTTTGGCGCGACGGGGTTCCCACCGCGCCCGGAACCTGCAAGCCTGTCGGCCGATGATCGACTTGGGACACACGGCGCTGGGCGCGTGGAGCGGCGGGAGGTTCATGCACTTCGGCCTGCCCCTTGACGAGGACCGCTACCTCGCGCTCGTGCGCCCCGACGCACGGATCCGCACCGTCGTGACCGCCGATGTGTACGGCACCGGTGCCGCGGACGAGATGGTTGGGCGCGCCATCGCCGATCTGCCGCGCGCGAGCTACCGACTCGTCGCGGCCATCGGGCACGACTTCTACCGCGGCGAGCGCGACGGGCCGAAGGGGTTCCCGCGCTTTACCGACGCACGTCTGCGTCCCCCGGAGAAGTACGCGGAGTACCTCCAGCGCGCGTGCGAGGCGAGCCTCGAGCGGTGCGGGGTCGACCACTTTGACCTGCTGATGCTCCACAACCCCGACCGGATCGGCTACTCCAGTTCGGTCGTGTGGGAGACGGGGATGGCGCGCCTGCGCGAGCAGGGCCTGGCAACGTCGCTGGGCCTGGCCCCAGGACCGGCCAACGGGTTCACGCTCGACATTTTGCGTTGCCTGGAGCGATACGGGGAACTCATCGACTGGGCCATGCTCATCCTGAACCCGTTCGAGCCGTGGCCGGGGCGGATGGTGCTGCCGGCCTGTGCGGCCGCCGAGGTCCGGGTGCTGGCCCGCGTCGTCGACTACGGCGGCGTTTTCCACGACGACCTGCCGGACGAAGCGAACCTCGCACCCAACGACCACCGAGCCTTCCGACCGGCCGGGTGCGTCGGCCAAGCGCGGACCCGGTTCGACCAGCTGCGTGCGATCGGGGATCGTCACGGACTCACCCCGCTCCAGTTGGCCTGCCAGTGGACGCTCGCCCAGTCCGCCGTCGCGTGCGTGGTCCCGACCCTGATCCAGGAGCCCGGTCCGGGCGCCAAGCCGGTCGAGCAAGAGCGCGAGGAGCTGGCGAGCGTTCCCGCGACGATCCTGTTGACGACGTCAGAGATCGAGGAGATCAACGCGATCGGCGAGAATGCCGGCTGCATGTCGCTCAAGGGCGGATCGCCGGTGCATACCGGTCGGGAGGTCGCCGACGCCGGGCCGCTGGACGACGACCTGCGGCGCCTGGCCGACCGCTGGAATATCGTCCCCGAGCGGGACT
>JADGPF010000025.1 GCA_017882585.1 Thermoleophilia bacterium | reverse complement strand
TCAACTCCCCCGGCGGATCGGTGTATGCGGGGCTGGCCATCTACGACACCATGCAGTTCATCAAGCCCGACGTACAGACGATCTGCGTCGGCATCGCGATGAGCATGGGGGCGTTCCTGTTGGCAGGCGGTGCGAAGGGCAAGCGCATGGCGCTCCCCAACGCCAAGATCCTGATCCACCAGGTCTCCAGTGGGTTTTCCGGTCAGGCGACGGACATCGAGATCCACGCCCGCGAGATCATCCAGCTGCGCAAGACACTCGATGAGATCCTGGCCCAGAACACGGGCCAGTCGCTCGAGAAGGTCAGCAAGGACACCGAGCGCGACTACTTCATGAGTGCGGAAGAAGCGGTGAACTACGGCATCGTCGATCGGGTGATCACCTCGCACTAGTGCGAGGGTGCCAATGTCATGACGGGGTTTTAGATGGCCAAGTCTTCCGATGCGAACGAGCAGCTGCTGTGCAGTTTCTGCGGCAAGTCGCAGCGTCAGGTCAAGAAGCTCATCGCCGGGCCCGGCGTGTACATCTGCGACGAGTGCATCGACCTGTGCAACGAGATCATCGATGAGGAGCTGACCACACCGGTCGCGTTCGATCTCGAGACGCTGCCACGCCCGCAGGAGATCTACGACGTCCTCAACGAGTACGTCGTCGGACAGGTCGAGGCCAAGCGCACGCTGTCGGTCGCGGTCTACAACCATTACAAGCGCGTGCAGATGATGTCGGCCGGGGACTCCGACATCGAGCTGCAAAAGAGCAACATCCTGCTGCTCGGCCCGACGGGCTGCGGCAAGACGCTGCTGGCGCAGACGCTCGCCAAGATCCTGAACGTGCCGTTCGCCATCGCGGATGCAACGGCGCTGACCGAGGCCGGGTACGTCGGCGAGGACGTCGAGAACATCCTGCTCAAGCTGATTCAGGCCGCCGACTTCGACGTCAAGCGCGCCGAGACGGGGATCATCTACATCGACGAGGTCGACAAGATCGCCCGCAAGGCCGACAACCCGTCGATCACCCGCGATGTCTCCGGGGAGGGCGTGCAGCAGGCGCTGCTGAAGATCCTCGAAGGGACCGTGGCCTCGGTGCCGCCGCAAGGCGGGCGCAAGCACCCCCACCAGGAGTTCCTGAGCATCGACACGACGAATGTGCTGTTCATCTGCGGTGGCGCATTCGCGAGCCTCGAGCAGATCATCGAGCGGCGGATCGGGCGCCGGGGCGTTGGGTTTGCGGCCGACGTCCGCTCCCGCCACGACCATGATCCGCACGGCGTGTTCAGCCAGGTGCTGCCCGAGGACTTGATGAACTACGGGCTGATTCCCGAGTTCATCGGCCGCCTGCCGGTGATCTCAGCCGTGCATCAGCTCAGCCGCGACGACCTGGTCCAGATCCTCACCGAGCCCCGCAACGCGCTCACCAAGCAGTACAAGCGCTTTTTCAGCTTCGACCGGGTCGACCTCGCCTTTGCCGAGGAGTCGCTGGCGGCCATCGCCGATCGCGCCCTCGAGCGCGAGACCGGCGCCCGCGGGCTGCGCACGATCGTCGAAGCGGCGCTGATGGACGTGATGTTCGAGCTGCCCTCGCGTGATGACGTGGTCAAATGCGTGGTGACCCGCGAGACGATCGAGAAGGGTCTGCCGCCGACGCTGGTAACCGAGGCCCCTGGGCGCGAACGTCGCGCCGAGGCTGGCGGGTGACTGAGCCCGAGAACGCGTCATCGGCATCAGGCGGGAGTGAACTCCGCTACGACCCCATCGCCGATGAGCCCCGCTGGGTCGAGGCCTGGGATGCATCCGGCGCGCTGAGGGCAGATCCGGAGTCCCGCCGGCCCGCCTACAGCATCGCGATCCCGCCCCCGAACGTGACGGGCGCCCTGCATATGGGCCATGCCCTGAACAACTCGATCCAAGACGTCCTGATCCGCTCTCACCGCATGGCCGGGTTCGAGACGCTGTGGATCTGCGGGACCGACCACGCCGGCATCGCCACGCAGGCGCAGGTCGAGAAGGCCCTCGCCCGCGAGGGGCTCACCCGCAACGACCTGGGACGCGAGGCGTTCGTCGAGCGGGTCTGGGCGTGGCGCGCAGAGTACGGGGGGACGATCATCGGGCAGCTGCGCCGGCTCGGCGCCACCCTCGACTTCTCCCGTGAGCGCTTCACGCTCGACGAGGGCTATGCGCGCGCGGTCCAGCACACGTTCGTGGACCTCTACAACAAGGGCCATGTCTACCGCGACAACTACATGGTCAACTGGGATCCCGGGCTCGGTTCGGCGATCTCGGACCTCGAGGTTGAGGATCGCGAGGTCACCGATGCACTCGTGCAGATCGCCTATCCGCTGGCCGACGGGTCCGGAGAGCTGATCGTCGCCACGGTGCGGCCCGAGACGATGCTTGGCGACACCGCGGTCGCCGTACACCCGGATGACGAACGGTACCGCCACCTTGTCGGGGCGACCTGCATCCTGCCGTTGGTCGGCCGCGAACTGCCGATCGTCGCCGACGCCTACGTCAAGCCCGAGTTCGGTACCGGCGCTCTGAAGATCACCCCGGCACACGATCCGAACGACTTCGAGCTCGCGCGCCGCCACGACCTGCCGGCGATCAGCGTGATCGGCGAGGACGGCCACATCCTCGCCGCCATGGGGGAGCGCTATGCGGGGCTCAGCCCCGAGCAGTGCGCGGAGCGCATCATGGCCGACCTGCAGGCTGAGGGGCTGCTGCGCGGGACCGAGTCGTACACCCACACGGTGCCGTTCTCGCACCGGTCAGGCCGGCGCGTCGAGCCGCTGATCTCCCTCCAGTGGTTCTGCGACATGAAGCGCCTCGCCGAGCCGGCGATGGCCGCGGTCGCGGACGGGTCGGTGACATTCACGCCCGCCCATTGGTCCGGCGTGTACATGCGCTGGATGCAGGAGATCCGGCCGTGGTGTCTGTCGCGCCAGCTCTGGTGGGGACACCAGCTGCCGGTGTGGTACCGAGGCGAGGAGGTCTTCGTCGGACTCGACGCGCCCCAAGGCGAGGGCTGGGAGCGCGACCCCGACGTCCTCGACACATGGTTCTCGTCCGGGCTGTGGCCGTTTGCGACCCTCGGTTGGCCCGAGCCGACTGCCGAACTGGCACGCTTCTACCCGACCAACGTCCTCTCGACCGCACGGGACATCCTGTTCTTGTGGGTCGCACGGATGGTCATGCTCGGCATCGAATACATGGGTGAGGTCCCCTTCGCCGATGTGTATATCCATTCGGTGATCCAGGCGACCGACGGCCGCCGGATGAGCAAGAGCCTGGGCACCGGGGTCGACCCGTTGGAGCTCATCGATGAGCACGGGGCCGACGCGCTGCGTTTCGGGCTGCTGCTGATGAGCAGCCAGCAGGACGTGCGCTTCTCGGCCGACAAGATCCGTCAGGGCCGGCAGCTGGTGACCAAGATCTGGAACGCGACACGCCTGGTGATCACCCGCGGTGGGTGCGCGGGCGCCACGACACCGCCTGAGGCGCGCACCGTCGCCGACCGGTGGATGGCGTCACGCGTGACCGAGGCCATCGAGCTCGGGGCGGAACTGATCGCCCGCTACGAGTTCAGCCGTCTGGCGGACGTGATCTACCATCTGGTGTTCGACGAGTTCTGCGACTGGTATCTCGAGCTGCTCAAGCGTGACGAGGCCACGCCCGAGGTTGCCGGGGACCTCTTGGAGCAGATCTTGGCGCTCGTGCACCCGATGATGCCGTTCGTGACCGAGGCCTGCTGGGAGCAGCTGCCCGGCGCCGACGGGCTGATGCTCCTGCACGCGCCGCCACGGCCCCCGGGCGCCCGCGACGCGCAGGCCGAGGCGCTGGCGAACACGCTCCAACAAGCCGTGACCGCGGTGCGGGCGTGGCGCAGCCGCCACGCGATGAGTCCCCGGACCGGACTCACGGTGACCCTCGACGGTTTCGCGCTTGGGGAGTTCGCGCCGGCGTTCGCCGGGCTTGCCAACGTCGAGATCGGCCCAGTTGCCGACGACGCGCAGGTATTGGCGCTCGAGGCCGGGCAGCTGCGGATCGTCGCACCGGCCGGGGAGGTCGATACCGCGGCCGAGATTGCCCGCCTGCGTGCGGAACTCGAACGGGTCGAGCGGGAGCTGACGCGGGCGGAGGCGATGCTCGTCAACGAGCGCTTTGTCGCGCGCGCGCCGGCGGCGTTGGTCGACGCCGAGCGCGAGAAGGTTCGCCGGTTCAGCGGCGAGCGGGACGTGCTCGCCGAGCAGATTGGGGCCCTCGGGACGTGAACCTCAGCGATGCGCTTGCCTACGTCGAGAGCCTCGACATCCTGGGCATGCGCTTCGGCTTGGCGCGGATGCAGCACATCCTGGCCGAGCTCGGCGATCCCCACCGCGCGCAGCCGGCGATCCACGTCGTCGGGACCAACGGGAAGTCGTCCACGACCCGACTCCTGGCGGCGCTGCTGGCCGCCGAAGGTCTGCGTAGTGCCGCGTATCTGTCGCCGCACATCGTCGGATGGACCGAGCGGCTGATGATCGACGGGCAGACCGTCGACGATGACGCGTTTGCCGAGGCGATCGGCCGCGTTCGGCAGATGGTGACCCGGCTCGGCTATCAGGACGAGGACGCGGTCACGCAGTTCGAGGTGCTGACGGCGGCCGCCTTCGTGGCCGTGGCCGCCGCCGGCATGGATGTGTTCGTCGTCGAAGCCGGCCTGGGCGGGCGGTACGACGCCACGAACGTCCTCGACGGTGGTGTGGTGACGGTGCTGACCAACGTCTCGCGTGAGCACACCGATTTGCTCGGCGACACCGTCACCCAGATCGCCGGCGAAAAGCTCGCCGTCGCCCCCGACGACTCCGACCGCCTCGTCGTCGGGTACCTGGATCCACCCGCCGAGGACGCGGTCGGCGCGATCATGGCCGAGCGTCACCTGACAGGCTGGCGCGTCGGCGCCGAGATCGACGCCGACGACGGCCCGGGCGGGTATCGGGTGCGGGTCGGTGGGAACGAGTACCCGCGCCTGGTCGTCGGGGCCGCAGGCCGGTTCCAACGGGAGAACCTGACGGTCGCCATCGCTGCCGCCCAGCGATACCTCGGGCACGGATTGTCTGCCGAGGGGGTGCGCGAGGTGGCCGCGTCGGTGCGCGTACCCGGGCGCCTGGAGGTCTTCGACGGGCAGCCCCGCATCGTCATCGACGGGGCGCACAACCCGGCGGGGATGCAGGCGCTGGCCGCGTCGCTCGGGGACGTGTTTCCCGGGACCCCGCCGGTCGCAGTGGTTTCGGTGCTCGAGGACAAGGACGTCGCAGCGATGCTTGCGCCGCTGATACCGCTGTGCACTGCGGTCGTGGTGACCCGCTCGAGCCATCGACGCGCCGCCGATCCGGAGCGCGTGGCACGCCTGGCACGCGACCGGGGCGCGGCCTGTACGGTGGTCGGCAACCCCCACCTGGCCCTCCAAGAGGCGGTCAGACAGGCCGGTCCGCGAGGCGGAGTGGTCGTGTGCGGCTCCCTCTATCTGCTGAGCGATCTGCGGGCGGGCATTCTCGCGGCGCGGCCGGCGACATGACTCAGGCTTCCCTGAGCGGTCGCGCAGTGACATGGTGTGTCGAGCGACCAGAAATGCCCGGGAAACGCCCTGCTATGCTCGCCCCGCACAATTTTGGAACGAGTTTGGATGCCCAGCATTGACCACAATGACCCGTTTGCGACCGTGACCAGTTTCTTCAGCTCAGGTCTTTGGGGCGCGCTCAGCCTGCTCCTTGAGATCTTCCTGGTGCTGCTGTGGCTCGCGCTGATCTGGTTGACCTATCAGGACGTGCGTCGCCGGACCGAGAACGGCGTGATCATCACGATGGCGGTGGTTCTGGCCACTGTGCTGCCCTTTTTCGGGCCCATCATCTACCTGATCATCCGGCCCCCGGAGATCATGGACGAAGCCCGCGAACGCGAGCTGGAGCTCGTCGCCCTGGAGCGTCGCCTGCACGAGCTCGGCGATGACGAGGGCCGCCAGATGGTCTCCCGCATCATCGCCCGCGACGGCCTCGGCATGGGTGGCGACATCGATGCCGGCGACATCCTGCACCAGGCGGGCGCCGTGACGCGGGACGATCTCAAGGATCTCGAGTCGCGATTGACCGAGCTGGAGTTTCGGCTGCGCGTGACCGATCGCGTCAACCGCGAGACCGCCACGCCGGGGGGTCCGTTCGACCAGTCGGGAGAGACCGGGCAAGCCCAGGCGATCCGCCAGACCCAAACCGATACGCCCAGTTAGCCCGGAGGATTCGATTGAGCGATCGCTCGTTTGTCATGATCAAACCCGATGGCGTCGCCGCCGGGCTGACCGGGGAGATCATCTCCCGCATCGAGCGCCGCGGTCTGGTGATCGCGGGTCTGAAAAAGCTGACCGTCGCGCGTGACGCCGCCGAGACCCACTACGCAGAGCACCGCGAGAAGCCGTTCTTCGGGGAACTGGTGGAGTTCATCACCTCGGGCCCCGTCGTCATGCTGGCCGTCGACGGCCACGGCGCGATCGGCGCCTTGCGGACCATGATGGGCGCGACCAACCCCCTGGACGCCGAGCCCGGCACGGTCCGGGGCGACTTCGCGCTGGACGTCGGCCAGAACATCATCCACGGGTCCGACGGCGAGGAATCCGCGGCGCGCGAGCTCGCGCTCCACTTCCCCGAGCTGTGATCCTCTTGGCATCGCGGTCGCCCCAGCGACGAGCGATGCTTGGCCAACTGGGGCTCGAGTTCCGCGTCGTTGTGGCCGAGTTCGACGAGCACACCACCGGCGCGGACCCCGTCACGGTGGTCACCGCCAACGCCCTCGGCAAGGCGCGGGAGGTGGCCCAACGCGCCGGCGTGCCTCAGGCCGGCGCGATCCTCGCCGCCGATACCGAGGTCGTGCAGGACGGTGCGGTGCTCGGCAAACCCCAGGACCTGAGCGCGGCGGAGTCAACGCTCGCCGCGCTGGCGGGCCGCCCGCATGAGGTCATCACGGGGGTCGCGCTGATTACCGACGCCGGGGAGCGCACCGCACACGAGACGACCCGCGTCGTCATGCGGCCATTGACCGCGGCCGAGATCGGCTGGTACTGCGCGACGGGCGAGTGGCGCGACCGTGCCGGGGGATACGCCATTCAAGGGGCCGGCGCGGCGTTGTGCGCCCGGGTGGACGGCGACCCATCCAATGTCATCGGCCTGCCGATGGCGCTCGTCGCACGGCTCCTGGGCGAGGCCGGGCTCTGGCCCGGGCCCCCTTGGGCCTAGAACAGCGGCGGGTAGCGCTCGAGCAGTTCCTTGTGGCGACGCGAGCGCTCGGTCGCGGCGATCTCGGCCGGGTCGTTGCTCTTGTCGCGCAGGCGGCGCAGCGTCTCGAGGATCTCGGTGCGCCGCAGCTCGCGTGCGCGCGCGTCCTGATCGGCGCGGCGCATCGCTCGACGGTACGAGCTGTTGTCGTCGGCAAACAAGGGCGGCATACACACCCAGGGTAGCGAACACCTCGGCGAGTGGCGCGGGGACCCTCGTCTCGCTACGGTCAGCTGTGCACGGCGCGTTGCACGCTGCGCCCCTTTCGCTGGCAGCAGCCCATCACTCGGCTAATATCGGCCGGCACGAGCCCGTGCGATCCAGGCTCGAACCACGGCAAGGAGCATTCCGATCGGGTTCCTCGGCTACCTGACCGGGTTCGGCGGCCGCGACATGGCTGTCGATCTCGGAACCGCAAACACGCTCGTCTACGTCCGCGGTCGCGGAATCGTCCTCTCTGAGCCGTCGGTGGTTGCGATCGACCAGCGCACCAACGAAGTGCACGCGGTGGGAATCGAGGCCAAACGGATGCTGGGGCGCACGCCCGGCAACATTACCGCGATACGCCCGCTCAAAGACGGCGTGATCGCCGACTTTGACGTGACCGAGCAGATGCTGCGGCACTTCATCCAAAAGGTCCACCAGAACCGCTGGGCACATCCACGCGTGGTCGTCTGCGTGCCGTCCGGCGTGACCGGCGTCGAGAAGCGTGCCGTCGAGGAGGCCACGCTGTCGGCGGGCGCGCGCCAGGCGTATCTGATCGAAGAGCCGATGGCGGCCGCGATCGGCGCGGGCCTGCCGGTGGCGGAACCCACCGGGAACATGGTCGTCGACATCGGCGGCGGCACGACCGAGGTCGCCGTGATCTCGTTGGGCGGCATCGTGGTCGCGCAGTCGATCCGGGTCGGCGGCGACGAGATGGACGAGGCGATCATCAACTGGGTCAAGCGGGAGTACAAGCTGATGATCGGCAGCCAAACCTCCGAAGAGGTCAAACTCGAGATCGGCTCCGCGTATCCGCTCCCCGAAGAGGTCCAGGCCGAGATCCGCGGGCGAGACATGATCACCGGGCTGCCGAAGACGGTCGTGCTCTCCTCGGAGGAGGTCCGCGAGGCGCTCGAGGAGCCCGTCAGCCAGATCGTCGACGCGGTCAAGAGCACCCTTGACAAGACCCCCCCGGAGCTCGCCTCGGACATCATGGATCGGGGCATCATGCTTGCGGGGGGTGGCGCGCTGTTGCAGGGGCTCGACGAGCGCCTGCGCCAGGAGACCGAGATGCCGATCCACGTCGCCGAGTCGCCCCTGACCTGCGTTGCCGTTGGATCCGGACGATCCCTGGAAGAATTTGAGGTCATGAGGCGATCCAGCAAGGGACGGTCACGCCGCCGCTACTGAGCCGGCGCGTGCAACGTCGCCGTCTCCGGTGAGCAACCAGAGCCACAGCCCGCTCGCACAACGGCGCATCCTGGCGCGTCGCTTGATTGTCGGCGGGCTCGTCGTGCTGTGCCTGATCGTGCTCTCGATCTACGGCCGCGAGAGCTCCAGCGGCCCGCTGCACGGGCTCCAAAGCGGCGCCGGCACGCTGGTCACGCCGATCCAGGACGGCGTCAGCCGAGCGGTGCAGCCGGTGCGCAACGCCTGGGATTGGGCGAAGAGCCTTGTGAGCGCGCGTGACCGTGCCGCCCAGCTCGCCAAGGAGAACCAGCAGCTCAAGGCCCAAGTCGTCCAAGGCCAGTTCAACTCCGAGGAGAACCAGCGGCTCACCCAGATCCCCGGCCTGGGCAACGCATGGAACGTCGACTACAACCAGGTGCCCGCCGACATCATCGGTTGGTCGGCATCGCCGTACTACGACGAGGCCCGGATCGATAAGGGCACCTCGAATGGCGTGATCGTCAACTCGCCCGTGATCGCGGCCGGCACGGCGGGCCCGGCCTTGGTCGGCGTGATCACCCAGGCAGGGCCGATTAGTTCGACCGTGGCGTTCCTCTCGCAGCCCCAGACCAGCGTCGGTGTGACCATCACGAACGCGAACTCCGCGTTCGGCATCCTGCAGCCGACCGCGCCGGGCGCCTATGAGATCACCGGGATTCCCGTCGGCAAGCCGGTTGCCAACGGCGACATCGTCTACACCGCCGGGTTCCGGCTGTTCGGCCAGTTGTCGATCTTCCCGCGCGGGATCCCGATTGGCCTGGTCGAGGGTGTCGGGCACCGCGCGACCGACGTCAACCAGACCGTCCAGGTCGATCCGTTCGTCGATCCGAATTCGCTTGCATACGTGGTGGCGCTGGCGCCCAAGAGCGCGCTGGCCAAGCAGCGGGCGACGACGCCGTGAGTACGCGACGCCCGATGATCATTTCGGTCGGGAGCTCGAACGCACCGGCCGCCGCCGCGATCGTTCGGGGCCCGCGGATGTGGATGGTTGCGCTGATGGTGCTCGCGGCCGTGGTGGTGCAGGTCTCACTGATGCCGTTTATCGACGTCGCGGACGGAATCCCGGACGTGCTCGTGTGCGTGATCGTGGCCGTGGGGATGCTGCGGGGCCCGCTGGTGGGCGCGGTCGCCGGAGCGGCCGGCGGTTTGCTCGTCGAGCTCACCTCGCCGATCGGGACCCTCGGTGTGCTTGGTTTGCTGTATCTCGTCGTAGGATGGGGTGCAGGGCGGCTGTGCGGCCGCGACGAGATGCGTGGGCTGCTGCCGCCGGTCGTGCTGTGCGTGATTGCAGAAGCCGGCGTGCTGATCGGCGAGGCGTTCGTGCAGTTGATGTTGTCGCGCCCACTCGATTTTGGTGATGTTGTGCGGAGTCTGTTGGCATCGGTGATCCTGACCGGGCTGATCGCGGCCCCCGTCGTGGCGCTCGCGCGCCGAGCGCTGGGCGCACCGCGGGTGATCGAGCCGTTTCTCGTCTCCGGGGACGGATGAGCTCGCGGCTGGTCTCACCGGCGGGCGGGAGTCCCGGCGGCCCGGGGCGTCGGCGCCAGCGCCCGCTGAATCCGCGTACCGCGTTCCGCATCGCGGTCATCGGCGGCATCACGCTGGCTGCGGTTGGGATCCTGGTCGTGCGCCTGTGGTTCATGCAGGTCGTCGACGCCCAGAGCTACGCGCTTGCGGCGGTCTCCAACAGCGTCCGCACGGTGGTCGTGCCGGCACCGCGCGGTCTGATCACCGACCGCTCCGGCAAGGTCGTGATGGCCAACGATTTGCCGAGCGTCAACGTCGTGGCGTTCCCACTGGAGTTGACCGGCGCGCAGCGCACGTCGGAGCTGCAGATGCTGGCGCCGCTGTTGCATACCGGCGTCGGCCACCTGCAGGCGGCGCTGAACACCGGTCAGGTGGCCTCACCGTACGAGCCGGTCGTGCTCGCCGAGAACATCTCCGCCTACCAACGGGCCGTGATCTCCGAACGCATCCGCCAGTTCCCGGGGGTCGCACTCCAGAATGCGTACGTGCGCAATTACCCGCTCGGGTACACCGGGGCGCACATCCTTGGGTACACCGGCCTGATCAACAAGCAGGAGTACAAGAGCTACCTCGCCAAGGGCTATGTCGGTAACGAGGAGGTCGGTCAAGCCGGGCTCGAGTATCAGTACGAGCAGTACCTGCGCGGCGTGCCCGGCCAGACCAACGTCGAAGTCGATGCGATGGGCAATCCGGTCAGCTCGGCGCCACTGTCGTCGACGCCGCCGGTCCAGGGCGACACGCTGCAGCTGTCGATCGACATGCCGACCCAGCTTGCGCTCGAGAACCAGCTGCGCCAGCGCGTGCAGTCATCCGGGACCGCAACCGGTGCGGCCGGCGTCGCCATCGATCCCAACACCGGCCAGATCGTGGCGATGGCGTCGTATCCGTCCTACAAGCCGACCGCGTTCGTGCAACCGAACCCGACGAACGAAAAGCTGATCACCCAGTACGAGACCGGCGGCGGGCACGTCCTGCTCAACCGGGCGATCAGCTCCTATCCGCCCGGGTCGACCTTCAAGGCGGTCACCGCGATCAGCGCGCTGCAGCTGGGCATCCTGAGTCCGACCGAGCTCATCGACGGGCCGCCGGAGATCACGCTGTTCAACACCGTCTTCCCGAACTTCCAGAAAGAGAACAACGGTCTGATCACGCTGCCGACGGCGATCGAGGTCTCGTCGGACACCTACTTCTACCAAGTGGGCGACCGCTTCTGGCACCTGCACGACAACGTCGCAAGCCAGGGCGGCAACCCCAACAGTGGCCTCCAGCAGCAGGATTGGGCGCAGCGCTTCGGCTTCGGGGCGACCACCGGCCTTGACCTGCCCGGCGAGGATCCGGGGCGTGTGCCGACCCCGGCGTGGAAGAGCTCGTGGTTCGGGGCGCTCGGGGAGCCGTCGATGGAGACATGGCTTCCCGGTGACAACATCAACATGGCCGTCGGGCAGGGCAACCTGCTCGTCACCCCGCTGCAGCTGGCCGTCGCGTATGCGGCGATCGCCAACGGCGGAAGTATGGTGACGCCGACCCTCGGCAAGGACGTCACCAATCAGAGCGGGCAGGTCGTGCGCCAGCTGTCGAGCGTGACGCCCCCCCGCGCGATGGGGCTCAATCCGGCGATCCTGTCGGTGGTCCGGCAAGGGCTCAAGCTCGTCGCCCAGGGCGGACAGGGCACGGCGTCGGGCGTGTTCAGTCCTGTTGCCGCATCCGGTGGCCCGGTCGTGGCCGGTAAGACCGGCACCGCCCAGTCCGGTCAAAATGGCCAAGCCGACCACTCGTGGTTCGTCGGTTTCGCCCCGTTCGACAACCCGCAGATCGTCGTGGCGGTCATCATCGAGCACGGCGGCGTGGGCGCGACTGCCGCCGCCCCGGCGGTGTGTGGCACGATAGCGGCGTATGGGCCGACCAAGTTCAACCCGCATCTGTGCGGAACCCCGGCGAAGGTGAAGTCGAATTGACGACGCTCACCAGCATGCGCGTGTCCCGCCGCGGGGCGACGACCGCGAGCCTGCGGACGTTCTTGACGGGGATGGACTGGATCCTGATCGTCGTCGCGGGCATGCTGCTCGTTCTCGGCGTGGTCATGATCAAGACCTCGACCTCGCATGCCATCGCCGGCAATCCCGGGTACTTCGAGACGCGCCAAATCATCTTCCTGCTCCCGGCGCTCGTTGCCTGCGTCGGGTTCGCGATATTCGACGTCCGTCGGCTCCAGCCGTACCCGCGCGTGCTGCTGGGCGGACTGCTGGGGGCACTGCTGGTGGTATTCGCGATCGGCGTGACGGTGCGCGGTGCCAATGCGTGGATCAGCGTCGGGCCATTCCAGCTTCAGCCGTCGGAGTTCGGCAAGATCGCCCTCGTGGTCATCCTGGCCTCGTTGGCGGTCGAGCGCATCGAGGACATCGACCGCTGGCGGACGACGCTGATGCTGACCGCGGTGGCGGCCGGCCCGGCGCTGCTGATCTTCCTGGAGCCCGATCTCGGGATGGCGCTGATCTACATCGCGATCCTCGGAGGGGTGCTGTTTGTCGCCGGGACGCCGTGGAAGCACTTCGCGGCGAGCGGGATCGTCATCGCCACCTCGGTGGTGATGGCCTTCGGCGTCCTGCCATCGGCCGGGATCCACGTCGTCAAGGGCTACCAGCTCCAACGCATGACCGCGTTTCTCAACGGCGGGTCCGGAAACACCGCCGGGTATCAGCTGGCCCAGAGCAAGACCGCGATCGGGTCCGGCGGTGCGCTGGGCAAGGGCGTCGGCGGCGCGACTCAGACCGTCTACAACTTCCTGCCCGAAGACCACACGGACTTCATCTTCGCCGTGGTGGGGGAGGTGTTTGGGTTCGTCGGCGCCGCGACCGTCGTGGTGCTGTTTGGGATCCTGATGTGGCGCGCCCTGCGGATCACCGCGCAGGCCGCAACCCAGTTCGAGCAGATCGTCGCGGCCGGCATCTGCGCGATGTTCGGCTTTGAGGTCGTCGTCAACATCGGCATGAACGTCGGGCTGATGCCGATCACCGGCATCCCGTTGCCCTTCGTCAGCTACGGGGGCAGCCACATCGTCGCCGACATGGCGGCGGTGGGCGTGCTGCTGTCGATCCACCGCCGCCGGTTGGCGATCTAGTGGCGCGCGGTGTCAAGCAGGTGCGCACGGCCGTCCGCTGGGCGCAGCCCCTCGCCGTCGCGGTCGTCAACGCGCAGCGTGATGCGCACCAGGCCGGCCGGATCGTCGTCGTTGACGCCGGCGATGCGACCGCCGCCGAGCGACTCGCCGCGGTACTCGAGGCCCCGGTCGGGACCGCTGTCCCCGGCGACATGCTGGTGGGCGTCGCGGTGCCGGGAGCCGAGCACGCGGAGCTGGCCGCGTTGGTCGGAGATCACCGCCGTGCCGGCGGCGAGGCGGTGATCATCGTCGTCGGCAACGCCGTCGAACGCCGCGCCATCGAGCGCGAGCTGAGCACGGACCAGGATGTCGGGATCAGCGTGATGCTGTTTGTGGATTCCCTCTCGCACACGGATGTCGCGCGGGTGCGCCGCCGGGTGGCCGATCTGATCATCACCAGCAGCCGCGGGTTTCGGCGTCGGTACCGCTCATCGCAGTCCGACATCGCCCGGCGGATGGACCATCGCCTGGCGTTGCGGCTCGCGATTCGATCCGGGCTGGTGGCCGATGCGGCCAAGACCGCACAGGGCATGAAATCCGGTCATGCCAGCATGGTCGCCGAGACGACGGGGATGTCGGACGCCGGGTTCGACCCGAAGCACGCCGGCCTCGTCGCGGCGGTTGCCCTGTTGGCGCCCGTGTGGCGCCACGGGTCGGGCCGTCTGACGGCCTTCGTACCCTTTACCAGGATCGCGGTACGCGGCGGGCTCGCGTACTCGGTTACTCGTCTGGTCGGCATCGGGGCGCAGCGCCTCGCCATGCACGGCCGCGAACCTCACCAGGAGGACCGCTGAAGACCACAATCCTTGTCTCCGTCGACCCGTGGGAGACCCGGGTCGCGCTCCTTGAGGACGGGCGCACGGCGGAGTGCTATATCGAGCGGCGCGGGC
The DNA here is from genome assembly GCA_017882585.1 of Thermoleophilia bacterium. Taxonomy (GTDB): domain Bacteria; phylum Actinomycetota; class Thermoleophilia; order Miltoncostaeales; family Miltoncostaeaceae; genus CAITWD01. The sequence goes on along the minus strand of JADGPF010000025.1, from coordinate 7,879 downwards.
AGCGCTCGGTCGTCGGTCACGTCTGGAAGGGGCGCGTCGGCAACGTGCTCGCAGGGATGGAAGCCGCCTTCATTGATGTCGGGCTGCCCAAGAGCGGGTTCTTGCATGTCGACGAGGTTGTCGCCGTTGGCGTGCCCAAGCACAAGCGCCAGATCGCGGACCTGCTCAAGAAGGGCGACCAGGTGCTCGTTCAGGCGACCAAGGATCCGATGGGGACCAAGGGCTGTCGCCTGACGATGCAGCTGTCGCTGGCCGGACGGTTCGTGGTCTACGTTCCGTATGGCGAGGGCCTGGGCGTGAGTCGCAAGCTCCTCGACGACGAACGGCGCCGGCTGCGCAAGATCTGCAGCGCGCTGCCGCTCGAGGGTGGGCTGATCGTGCGCACGGCCGCCGCCGGTGCCTCGGCCGACGACATCGCCCGTGACTACGCGGCGCTGCGGCGCTTGTGGGCCGCGCTCAGCCAGCGGGCCGACGCCGTTGCGTCGCCCACACTGCTCTACAGCGAGGCCGACATCTCGCTCAAGGTGATCCGCGACCTACTCAACAGCAACGTCGAAGAGGTCCTGGTCGACGATCCAGCCCAGTACGAGCGCATCCTGAACTTCCTCAAGCGGACCTCGCCGGGCGTCGCGTCCCGGGTGCGGCTGTACGAGGGCGAACGCCCACTGTTCGAGGAGTACGGCGCAGAGAAGGCCGTCCGGTCCACCTTGGACCGGCGTGCCCCACTCAAGTCGGGCGGGTACCTGATCATCGACGACACCGAGGCCATGACGGTCATCGACGTCAACTCCGGCGGCAACGTCGGCCGTGGCGGCAACCGGCTCGAAGAGACCGTGACCAAGACGAACCTCGAGGCGGCGGTCGAGGTCGTGCGCCAGCTGCGCCTGCGCGACATCGGCGGGATCGTGATCATCGATTTCATCGACATGAACGACGCCGCGAACCGCCGCGCGGTCAAGGGGGTCCTCGACGCCGAGCTCGAGCGCGATCGCACCCGCACCTTCGTCGCGGAGATCTCCCCGCTTGGGCTGGTCGAGATGACCCGCCAGAACATCTCCGACGGTCCGCGCGAGGTCATGACCGAGCCATGCGAGCCATGCGACGGGGTCGGCATCTCCCTGTCCGACGAGACCGTCGCGATCGACGCATCGCGTGCGATCATGCGCGCGGCGATGGGCGTCGACGACGACCATCTGGGTGTCCAGGTCAGCGTTCGGGCCGCGGCCCTGCTCAACGACGACGGGCGCGCACGCGTCGCGGAGATCGAAGAGCTCGTGGGCAAGCGGATCCACCTTGATTCGGACCGCGGTCTGCACGACGGTGCCATCCGCGTGCGGGCCCACACGGCTGCCTAGCCGCTGCCTTTACGGGCGTCTCGGCGCATCCGCGGTGGCGGCGTTCATGCGAAACGGTCGCCGGTTTTGCTATTCTCCCGAGCCGCGCCGCAGTCTGCGGCACCGACCTGTGCTGGCTGCAGGCGGGGATGAGTTCCGACCGACCGGTTGGGGGAAGTGTGCCGGATTACGCGGTGATCGCCCTCGGGGGCAAGCAGTACCGAGTTCACGAGGGCGAGCAGCTGCTCGTGGATCGTCTGGCGCACGAGCCGGGCGCGACGTTCTCGCCGTCCGTGCTCGCGACCGGTACCGCAGGTGGTGAGCTCAACGACGGCGGCACGGTCAACGTGATCGTCGAGGAGCACGTGCTGGGCCCGAAGCTGTTGGTGTTCACGTACCGGGCCAAGAAAGACTCAAAGCGCAAGCGCGGCCACCGGTCCCGGCTGTCCCGCGTGCGCATCGACTCGATCGCGTAGGGGAAGCCCGAGATGGCACACAAGAAAGGTGGCGGTTCCAGTCGCAACGGACGCGATTCCGCGGCGCAGCGACTCGGCGTGAAGGTCTTCGCCGGCCAGGTCATTCCGGCCGGATCGATCATCGTGCGCCAGCGCGGGAGCCAGTTCCATCCCGGTGATGGTGCCGGAATGGGCCGCGACTACACCATCTTCGCGAAGGTCTCGGGACGTGTCGAGTTCACCAATGGCCGCAAGGGCCGCCGGATCTCCGTTCACCCGGAGGTCGTGGCCTCCGCGTAAGCGGAGCCGCCGTGCCATTTACCGATTCGGCGCGGATTCACGTCGAAGGGGGTCGCGGCGGCGATGGCGGGCTGTCGTTCCGACGGGAGGCGCGGGTCCCCAAGGGCGGACCTGACGGCGGCAACGGCGGACGTGGCGGCGACGTCGTCATCATCGCCGATCAGCAGATCGTCGATCTGTCGCGGTTTCGCCATGCGGTGCACCACAGGGCTACGGCGGGGGCCAACGGCGAGGGCAGGATCCGACACGGCCGGAGCGGCGCCGATGCGGAGGTCCGCGTACCGCCGGGGACGAGGATCATCCGCGACGAGGTCGTGATCGCCGAGGTGCGCGAACCTGGCGACCGCGTCGTGGTGGCCCGCGGCGGCAATGGCGGCATCGGGAACCGCGTGTTTCGTTCGTCGACCCACCGGACCCCCCGCGAGACGGTTCCCGGCACGTCCGGCGAGGGGACCTGGCTGATGCTTGAACTTCGGCTCCCGATCGAGGTGGCGATCGTCGGTCTGCCGAACTCGGGCAAGAGCGCATTGCTGGTGGCCTTGACCGGTGCCGCGGCCGTCGTCGCACCGTATCCGCACTCGACACGGGAACCGACCTTCGGCCCGTTGGTCGATGACGACCTGGAGATCCACCTGGTGGCAGATCTGCCGGGCGTTGCCGCCGACGCGTCCCCGCGCCCGGAGGGGTTTCTGACCCAGTGTGAGCGGGCCGCAGTGCTCCTTCACTGTGTCGATGCCGTGCTCGAGGCCCCGACGGCCTCGGAGCGGATCGCCGCCGTCGATGCCACGGTCGCCGAATACGCCTCCGCCGCGGCGCGCCGTATCGTAGTGGCGACCTCGGCGGATCCCGCGCAGGTGCCGTCGTGGGCGGACTATGCGGTCGACAGCGCCTCCGGCGGCGGTATCCCCGCGTTGCGCGAGGGCGTCTTAGACGCGTTGGGGGTGGGTCGGCAGTGAGCATCATCGTGGCTAAATTGGGGTCGTCGACGCTCGTCGACAGCACGGGGCAACTGCGCGAGGACGTGCTCGCGGCGCGGGTGCGTGACCTGGTCCGATTGCACCGGCTCGGGCACCGACCGATTCTCGTCTCGAGCGGGGCGATCGCCTGTGGTCTGGGGCGGCTCGGGTTTGGCGAGCGGCCGACCGCGCTGCCCGATCTTCAGGCAGCCTCCGCGGTCGGGCAGGGGGTACTATTTCAACGCTACCTGGCGCTGTTTTCGGCGCACGAGGTCACCCCGGCCCAGGTGCTGCTGACCTCCGCCGATCTCGAGCAACGGTCGAGCTATCTCAATGCGCGCAACACGCTGTCCCGGCTGCTCGACCTGGGTGTCATTCCGGTCGTCAATGAGAACGACACGACCGCCACCGACGAGCTGACCTTTGGCGACAACGACGTGCTGGCGGCGCAGGTGGCGATCCTCATGTCGGCGACGTGGCTTGTCCTGCTCACCGACCGGGACGGGCTTGTCGGCGTCGGGCCCGACGGCGCGGTGGCCCTGATCGGCGACGTGCCGCCGGCGACACGCCCCGAGGAGGTCCAGTTGGCCGCTATGCAGGGGTCGCGGCTGGGCCGTGGTGGGATCTCCTCGAAGATCGCCGCCGCGACGATGGCGACCGGCGCCGGAGTGACATGTGTGATCGCGTCTGGGAGGGCGGACGGCGTGCTCGGGGCCGTCGCGTCGGGACATCACGTCGGGACCCGGTTCCAGCCTGCCGAGCGCCGCGAACCGGCGTTCAAGCTGTGGTTGCGCTACGCCAAGCCCTCGCTCGGGCGCATCCGGATCGACGCCGGTGCGGCCAAGGCCCTGAGTCGGCAGGGCACCTCGCTCCTGGCGGTCGGGGTCAATGGGGTGGAGGGTGGCTTTGCCGCGGGCGATGCCGTCGAGGTCGACGACAGCGACGGACGCTGCGTCGGCAAGGGCATCAGTGCCTTCTCGGCCGACGACCTGCGCCAGATCGCCGGGATGAAGACCGACGACGTACAGCGCCTGTTCCCGGATGCGGGCGTCGAGGTGATCCACCGCGACAAGTTCGTGCTCGTCGAACCCGCGGGGACATTGTGACGCGGGCCGCTCGCCGGCGCGAGGTATCGGTGAATGGCTGAGCGGCGCCGCATCGCCGTGCTCGGCGGTCGGTTTGATCCGCCGCATCTCGGACATCTGATGATCGCCCAGGAGGCGTGGTGGCGACTGGGCCTGGATGAGTTGCTGTTCGTGCCGGTCGGCACGCCGGCGGACCGAGCGCCGCCGACGTTCTCCGGTGATCTGCGGGTGACGATGGTGGATGCGGCAATCGCCGACCATCCGGCCTGGCGCTGTTCGCGAACCGAGATCGACCGGCCCGGACCGAGCTATACGGCCGACACGATGGCCGAGCTCGCCGTGCAGTACCCGGGCGCGGAGCTGTGGTTCGTGATGGGCGCCGACCGGCTGGTGGGGTTCGCGGACTGGCACGAGACGGGACGGATCCTGTCCGTCGCGCGACTCGCGGTGATATCCCGTGGTGGCGTCGACGAGCCGGCGCTCCTTGCGACCGCCGCGGCGGTCGCGCCGGGTCGCGTCGACGTGCTCGAGGCGCCGGAACTCGACGTGTCCTCGACGATGATCCGGGAGCGACTGGCGGCCGGCGCACCCGTCGAATACTTGGTGCCCGACGGCGTCGCGCGACTCCTCCAGACGGCCCGCGACGACGGAGTCGTCGGGTGAGCGTGCTTGCGAATCCGCCACCAGGGCCGTACCCTCGCTGACAGTGCATTCGAGCTAGGAGTCTCCCGCGACACCTCATGAACTGGCGATGGTGGCCGCTGATGCGGCCGCCGACAAGAAGGCCCGCGACATCGTCATCCTCGACATGCGCGACCTGGTGGTCTACACCGATTACATGGTGGTCTGCACGGGGACGACTCCCCGACAGACCGCGGCCATCGCCGGCGAGATACGTCGGGTCCTGAAAGAAGATCATGGCGTCAGGGCGCGCCGCGTCGAGGGCGAGCGGGAAGCCGAGTGGATTCTGATGGACTACCTGGACTTCGTCGTTCACATCTTCACGCCCCAATCGCGCGAGTTCTATCGGCTCGACCGCCTGTGGGGCGAGGCGCCGCAACAGGTGCTCGAGGCCACGGCCTCATAGGGGCCGCCGGCACGCCGACGTGGGACGGGTTTGCCGTGTTGTGCCCGCTGCTGGGCGTGGCCTTCGTGCTTCGCTGACGGAGACGGATAGACGTACGTGAGCCTCAGCGTGATCGACTTGGGCGTCCTCGGGGCCGCCGCGCTCGCGGCGGGTGCCGTGAACGCGCTGGCCGGCGGCGGCACCTTGATCACGTTCCCCGCGTTGACCGCAGTCGGCGTACCCGCGCTCAACGCCAACATCACCAACACGGTCGCGTTGAGCCCCGGATACGTCGGCGGCACCCTGGCCCAGCGGGCGGACCTCACGGGGCAGCGCGCGCGGGTGCGGGCGGTCGCGATCCCCGCCATCGTCGGTGGACTCGTCGGCGGGGCGCTGCTGCTGGTTGTCGGCGCGGCCACCTTCCGTGCGCTGGTGCCCTGGCTGATCTTGCTCGCGACGGCCCTCCTCGCGATCGATCCCATCGCCAAGCGCTGGGTCCGGGTTCGGGTCAGTCATCCGAGGGCCCACGGCAGCCTCGCCCTGACCGGCCTGGTGGCGTTTGTGGGGTCGGTGTACGGCGGATTCTTTGGCGCGGGCCTCGGGATCATCCTCCTGGCGCTGTATTCGCTGGTGGTCCCGGACACGCTGCTGCGCATCAACGCGCTCAAACAGGCCACGTCGTTCGCCGCCAACGTTGCCGCGGCACTGTTTTTCGTGTTCAGCGGCCAGGTCGTCTGGGAGGCGGCGATCGTCATGGCCGTCGGGGCGCTGGTGGGCGGGACGCTTGCCGGACGCATCGTGCGATTCATCAACCCAACGGCGCTGCGTGCGGTCGTCGTGGTGATCGGCCTCGTCGTGGCAATCGTCTATTTCGTCACGTAAGCGCTGCGCCTGCACGCCCAGCGACGGCATGCCCGCGGCCGCGTGATCCGCACGACCCGACCGGGGTGCGCTCCTCCAACCCCGGGGCTTCCGACACCCACATGACCACGATATGGAGGAGCATCATCGTGGGGAACGACCCGCAGGGCACGGACCCGATCCCGAGCCCAGATCTCCGTGAGGCCCCTCGCCCGGGGGCCGGCAATCGGCGGCACCCCCGGCCGGCCGGGCCCCCAAAGCCCCGCGGTTGCACCACGCAGGAACTGTCTTATACTCACAGACGCATCCGGGGGATTAGCTCAGCTGGGAGAGCGTCGCGCTGGCAGCGCGAAGGTCAGCGGTTCGAACCCGCTATCCTCCACTTTCCGGTCCGACCATCCCGCGATGACCTGCGGCGCGGACCGCACCGCCGGTCGTCGCGCGCGCCGTCCGTGCGCTTTGCTGTTGGCCGAGGTGCCCGGCGCCTAGTGGTCGTCCGGCGCCGCCAAGTACTCGTCGTCGGTGACCTGGTCGCCCCAATCGGCGACCTCGCCGGGCGCCGCAAGTTCATGAATCGCGACGTGCGTCATGAAGTGATCGGGCGCCGCGCCATGCCAATGATCTTCGTCGGGCGCGAACCACACCACGTCGCCGGCGCGGATGATCTCGGGCGGCGCACCGCGACGCTGCACGAGGCCAATCCCTTCGGTGACATAGAGGATTTGCCCGAGCCCGTGTCGATGCCACGCCGTGCGCGCCCCAGGGGTGAAGTGCACGCGCAGCGCATGCACCCGCGACGGTGACGGCGGGGCGGCGAGCTCTTCCATCCAGACCTGGCCGGTGAACCAGTGTTCGGGGCCCGGACGGGTCCCCGTCGGTGTGCGGGTGATCTCCACAGCAGGTGCCTTTCGGGTCGGGGTGGGGACGCGGCGGGGCGCCGTGCGCGCGGGCCGGCTGGCGTCCGACCGTCCGTCGTGATCATACGAGACCGCATCCGCGCCGGATCTGCCGGCCGAGGGCCCGACCTGTGCGTTCTGGCTCAGGCGGCTCGCCGTAGGGTGTGTTGGGGGTGCTCGGCTCGCACCGCGCACGCCGCCTCGGCGTGGGCGATCGCGTGGGCGAGTTCGGCCTTCGACATCCTGCTGCGTCCCGGGATGCTCAGCAGGCATGCGCGGACGTACAGGTCCTTGCGGGTGTTGCCCATCGCGTCGACGCCGGCGAATGCGGTCGTGATGACACGCCGCACATGGGACCCGAGGCGCGCGGCGATCCTCTCGAGGCGGTCGGTACCCGGCGGCCCCACGCGCGGGCGCACCGCCGCGCCGGCGGCGGGCCGGATCCCGCCTGCGAAGAACTGGCGGCGGTGCGAGCGATGCGGCGAGACCGGCGTGGTCGTGTCCTTTTGACAAGTCGGTGCGTCGGGCATGTTGACGGCGTCTGGCGGGATCCGCGGACGCCAACGCCTTCGGGGACTACCCACTCCGGGCCCCGATTATGCACGCAAGGCTGACGTACTGACGATTGGCCCGGACGGGTGACAATGGGTGCCGAGCACGGTCTTCATCGCGGGTGTCTACCGGGGTGAACCACGCGGTATCTGTGCTCACACTCGAGACGTTCCGCGAACGCCACCCGTGCACGCCGTTGATCACGGGTGCGGTGCGCCGGCCGGTCGGGAGCGAATTACAGACGATGACGACGGTCCGGTGGTTGACCGCGTTCGCGGACCGGGCACTGGAGTCCTCGCGCGCGTGCCCGTACGAGGCCGTCGCCCAGGCGGCGTATGGGGGCGACGACTGAGACGGCGGTGTCCGCGCGGATC
>JADGPF010000024.1 GCA_017882585.1 Thermoleophilia bacterium | reverse complement strand
CTTTCGGCGGATGCGTTGTTTGCGACGGCCGGCGCCGCGGGAATCGCCTACGTCAAGGGCAGTGACTGCGTCCTCGCCGGCGGCGAGCAGACGCTGCGCCTCGCATACAGCGGAGTCAGTCCGGCGGAGATCGCCGAAGGCATGGAGCGACTGGGCACCGTGTTCCGCACCGCCCAGCAGTAGCCGCTCAGTTGGTGCTCGGCCGCCCGGGGTACCGGACCGGACCACCGGCGGGGATCGGCCGGCGTTAGCCGCCGCCGGCCCGCGCCAGGCGGGTCACCCAACGCACGGCGGCGTTGACGGCGTCGAGCTCGTGACCGTCGAAGGTGTGATTGGCGCCGTCGACGTACTCGAGGTGGGCCGCAGGACAGCCTCCATCGCGCGCGAGCTTGACGAGCAGGCTGCCTTCGGCCTGCGAGATGAGCGGATCCGCGCCGGCCTGGATGAGCGCGAGCGGAACGCGCAGGAGTCCGACCCAGCGCCGAGACTCGGCCGAGAGTGCTTCCGGTCCCCGTGAGTGCCACCAGGTGCGGTACGTCCAGATCTCCGCGTCCTCGGGCCGGTCCGAGGGTCCGGTTGCGCGGCGCACGATGATGATGCGGTCACGGTCCGGGTCGTCGCGGCCTTCCATCTGTCGGGTGACGATTGCGCACATCTCGTTGTAGCTCGGGATGCTCCCGTACCGCTCCCAGCGCCGGCGTAGGGCCAGCGGCAGCGACAGCGGGTGGGCGATCGTGCACACACCGATCACCTCAGGTGGGGCGTGGACGGCCTGATAGTGGGTGACCATCGTCGACCCCATGCTGTACCCCAGCAGGATGATGCGGCGGAACCCGCGTTCCCGGAGGGCGCGGATGGCGGCCGCGATGTCGAGTTGGGCGCGGTCGATCAGGCCGGTGCCAAAGAACACGCCGTAGTTCGCCATGCGCGTGTTGGCCGTCAGGGCCGCATAGCCCCGCTGGGCCAGGTGAAAGGCGAGCCGGCGCGGCATGCCGCTCAGATAGTGGCCGACCGACCCATGGATGACCAGCACGGCGAGGCGTGGGTCGACGGCCCCGTGGCGCGGCCGGAAGATCATCCCGTCCCAACTGTGGCGGTCGTCGGTCGGGATGACGATCAGGTCGGTCTCGATGTGGGAGTCGTCCTTCCCGAACGCGGGCGCCCGGCGGACGATCGGTTCCGGCTTCGTCAGCCGGGGATGAAAGGCGTCTCGGTGGGAGGTCACGCGTGCTCTCGCAGCCAACGGACGACCGCCTCGATCGTGACGAACTCGCGCCCGGCGAAGAAGTGGTCGGCGCCCTCGATCACCGAGACCTCGACGTCGTCATTTCCGCCCTGCCTGGCGACCTCGGCAAGTTGCTCGGCCTCCTGCGGGGAGACGATGATGTCCGTCGTTCCTTGCACCAACAGGATCGGCGCCCGTACCTGGGCGATTTGCAGGTGCGTCTTGGCGGCCGTCGCCTTGGGCCCGCGGGAGTTCCACCACGTCCGGTACGTGTAGACCTCCGAATGCTGGGGTTGTGCGGACGGACCGCGACTGTGCTCGATGACAAACAGGCGATCCGCCTCGGGGCCCGAGGGGTCATGGACGACCGCATCGGCCCGCGCGTAGATCTCGTCGTAGCTCGGAGTCGCCCCCCACGTGGCCGCACGCACCTCCATTGCTTCGGGCAGCCCCCACGGGGCCCCGAGCAGCGCGAGGCCCCGGAGCCAGGGGACGTGTGCCGTGGCGGCCCAGCGTGTCGACAGCGACGCGCCGCTTGAGTACCCCATCGAGATCAGATGGTCCCAGCCGCCTTCGCGCAGCCACCGGGACCCCGCCGTCAGATCCTGGCGGGCGCGATCGAAGATGCCCGGACCGACGAGCTGCCCAATGTTGCCCATGCGCGTCTCGACGATCAGCACGGGGAAGCCTTCGCGTGCCAGCGGTGCCGATAAGAACCTGAGTGTCCCGACCAGGAAGTTGCCCATGATCCCGTGCACGTGCATGCACGCCGTGCTGCGCCCGGTCATCCGCATACGCCGCCGCGCCGCCCGCTCGTCGATGACAAACAGCGCATCGTGCTCGTGACCATCATCGGCGGTGAGCGTGACGAGCTGGTACTCAACCGGCACCTGATGGACACCTTTCTTCAGCGAAAAGCATGCGTCTGGCCCCGGCCACGCGGGCGCCTCGCGCATGTCTGCGCGACGCGCCCGTGGAGTTCACGGAATTGTCTGGTGATGCGCTGAACAATTTGTGGTTTTCCTGCACGCCGAGTCCGTGAAATCCACGATGTGAGACAGGGTAGTGGCTGGGGAGGATTCGCGCGTGTCACAGCTGACCCACAGGTTTGCCAGTCCGTGGTGCAGCGTCACCGCGGGCCTCCCCCACGGGGGAAACGATGCCGTGGCCCGCGTGCCGGCCATCGCAGATGGACGGCCCAAGTTGGTGCAGTGGTGCTCGGATGCGCCCCGTGCGAGCGGCAACGTCAGGCCGGGACCAGTCGCCCCGGTCGATCGCCCGAACGCGCTCGATCCGTGCTCCGCCTATCGAGCAAGAGGGGGTACCCAATGCCCGTCGTCACGTCGGACTCGACGCATCGGACGGACGAATCACGCGACGCGTCTCTACGGGTCGGACCAGTTGATCGATATCTCGGTCCAACGGGGGTGCCGCAGTGAGTAGTGTCGTCGAACTCTCACGATGGCAGTTCGCCATCACCACGGTCTATCACTTCCTCTTCGTGCCGATCAGCATCGGAATGGCGGGCATCGTTGCCGCGTTCCAGACCGCCTGGTACCGCACCCGCAACCCGCAGTGGATGCGCCTGACCCGGTTCTTCGGGAAGATCATGCTGCTGAGCTTTGCCGTGGGCGTCGTCACCGGCATCGTCCAGGAGTTCCAGTTCGGCATGAACTGGGCGGGCTACTCGCGCTATGTGGGCTCCGTATTCGGAGCCCCGCTCGCGGTTGAGGCCCTTGCCGCATTCTTTATCGAGTCCACATTCCTCGGGATCTGGATCTTCGGCTACAAGCGCATCTCGGAGGGCTGGCACCTCGCGACAATCTGGCTTGCAGCGTTCGGGTCGGCACTCTCGGCATACTTCATCCTCGCCGCGAACTCCTGGATGCAGCACCCGGTCGGCTACAAGGTTGTCAACGGCCGAGCGGAGATGACCAGCTTCTGGAAGATGCTCACCAACTCGACCGTCTTCTACGCCTTCCCGCACACCGTGATCGGCGCCTACGCCAACGCGGCGTTCATCATCCTCGGGATCTCGGCCTGGTACCTCATTCGCAACCGGGACTCCGAGATGTTCGCGAAGGCTGCCAAGGCGATGGTCGTCGTCGGTGTGATCGCGACTGCCGCGACCATGCTCATCGGGCACTTCAACGGGCAGCTGATGACCCGGCAACAGCCGATGAAGATGGCTGCTGCTGAGGCGCTCTACAACACGTCCAAGCCGGCGGGATTCTCCCTTTTCGCCGTCGCACCGTTCGCCGAGCACCCCTCGCGGACGTCGTTCGACATCACCGTTCCGCACACGCTGTCGCTGTTGGCGACCAACAGCTGGAATGGTGAGGTCAAGGGCATCAATCAGCTCCAGGCAGCGGACGTGGCCAAGTATGGGCCAGGCAACTACGAGCCGATCATCGGCGTGACCTATTGGACCTTCCGTCTGATGGTCGGTGCCGGAACACTCATGGTGCTGTTCCTGTTATGGGGCCTCTATCTGGTCTGGCGGGGGAAGATCGCCAGCTCGAAATGGTTCCTGAAGCTGGCCCTGCCGGCGATGGCCTTGCCCACCATCGCGATCATCACCGGGTGGCTGTTCACCGAACTGGGGCGCCAGCCGTGGGTCGTGTACGGCCTCATGCTCACCAAGAACGGCATCTCGCCAAGCATCACGGCCTTTGATGTCTGGGTGTCGATCATATTGTTCACCGTCATCTACGGCGTCATGGGTGTGGTGGCAGTGTGGTTGACCGTGCGGATCGTCAAGAAGGGGCCTGATCCCGAAGTCGACGAGGCAGGCAAGGGCGTCGAGCCCAACCTGCACGTGGCCTACTAGGAGGCGTGATGCACGGTTTATGGAATCTTCAAACGCTGTGGTTCGTGCTCGTGTGCGTCCTGTGGATCGGGTTCATGTTCCTCGAGGGATTCGACTTCGGGGTCGGCATGCTGCTGCGCTTCGTCGGGAAGACCCCCGAGGAACGCCGGGCGGTGATCCATACGATCGGCCCGGTCTGGGACGGCAACGAGGTATGGCTGTTGACGGCCGGTGGCGCGACGTTCGCCGCCTTCCCGAACTGGTACGCCTCGATGTTCTCGGGCTTCTACCTTGCACTGTTCTTGATGCTGTTCGGGTTGATCATCCGCGGGGTGTCCTTCGAGTTTTGGGGGAAGGTCGAAAACCCGCAGTGGCGTTCGGTGTGGGAATGGGCGATGGCGGTCGGCAGCTTTTTGCCGGCCCTGCTGGTCGGGGTGGCGTTCGCGAATCTCATCCGTGGCATCTCCCTCGATCAAGCCGGGAACTACACCGGCAGTTTCTGGGACCTGCTGAACCCCTATGCCCTCCTGGGTGGGGTGGTGACGCTGCTGCTGTGCCTCGCGCACGGCGCGAGTTTCCTGCAGCTGCGCACCGTCGAGCCGATCAAGGCTCGCGCGGCCGCACTTGGCCGCATCCTGCTGCCTCTGGCAGCGATCGCCGTGATCGGCTTCGTGCTCTGGACGTTCGGCGAGGTCTCGCACCACAGCCCGAGCCTTTGGATCACGATGATCGTGGCCATCGTCGCCATGGTCGCAATGGCGGCCCTGGGCGCGATGGGGCGCGTCGGGCTTGCGTTCATCGCCGGCGGCCTCGGCATCGCAATGACCGTGGCGACATGGTTCACTGCGCTGTACCCGAACGTGATCGTCGACAGCAATGACCACGCCTACAACCTGACCGTCTTCAACTCGGCGTCGAACCACTACACGCTCGTCGTGATGACGATCACGGCCCTGATCCTGGTGCCGATCGTGCTGATCTACCAAATCTGGACCTACTACGTGTTCCGGCAGCGCGTCGGTCTCGGCGGATCCTCCGCGGAGCCGACGACTCCGGAAGCCCCGGCGCCCCCGCCGGAGGCGAGCGCGCAGGTGTGAAACCCACCCAGCGCCGACTGATGCGCGAAAGCAGGGTGGCGCGCCGCGCGCTTGGCGCGGCCGCCCTGCTGGCGCTCATTCAAGCGGTGTTGACCGTGATCTGGGCCGTCGCCCTGGCGGCGGCAATCGCTCCGGTCGTGATGGACGGTGCGGGCCTGAGCCAGGTCCGCACCGCGATCGTTGTGGCCGGGTGCGCCGCAGTCGGCCGCGCACTGATCGCCTGGGGCTTCGAGGCGACCGGCCGCGTCGGCGCGCAGCAGGTGATGTCCGAGCTGCGTTTGCGCTTGACCGCGCACGTGCTCGAGGCGCGTCCGCTGTCGCAGGGCACCGAGACGATCGGCGGACTCGCGACGGTCGCGGTGCAAGGCGTCGACGGGCTGGAACTCGTCTTCGCGCGCTACTTCCCGCAGATGATGTTGGCGGTCATCGTGCCCGTCGCAGCCATCGGCTGGATCATTCCGACGGACTGGCTCTCGGCCGCGATCCTGATCGTGACCATTCCGGTGATCATCATCTTCATGATTCTGATCGGCTTGGGGTCCGAGCGTCGTGCCAAGGCGCGCTGGGCCGCCATGCAGATGCTCGGGGGTCGCTTTTTCGAGGTCGTGCGGGGCTTGACGACCCTGCGGGTCCACGATCGCGCCGAGGCCCAGGTCGCGGTGCTCGAGGAGGTCGGCGAGGCCTACCGGCGCGAGACGATGTCGACCCTGCGGCTCGCGTTCCTGTCGGCGCTCGTGCTCGAACTCGCAGCGGCCTTGGGCACCGCGATGGTCGCGGTGGCGCTGGGCGTCCGACTGGTTGACGGCGGCATCGGGTTGCAGGCGTCGCTCGCGGTCCTGATCCTGGCGCCGGAGATTTACCAGCCGATCCGCCAACTCGGGGCGCAGTTCCATGCCAGCGCCGACGGAATGATCGCCGCCGAGGAGATCTTCGCGGTCCTTGACGCGCCGGCGGTACTGGATGAGGCGTCGGGTGAACGCGTCGCCGCGCCGTCGCCCAGTCGCGAGACCATCGTGTTCGACGGCGTCGGGGTCGCCTATCCGGGACGGGTCGTCCCGGCGCTCGATGGCATCCAGCTGTCGCTGGCCCCGGGGGAGTTCGTCGCCTTGGTCGGGCCGAGCGGCGCCGGCAAGTCGACGATCGCAAGCCTCTTGGTCAGGCTGATCGATCCGACGACCGGCGCGGTGCGCATCGGCGGACGGGACCTTCGCCAGGTCAACGCGGACGCCTGGCGCCGACGGATTGCGTGGGTCCCACAGCGGCCACGCATCTTTGCCGTGAGCGTCGCCGACAACGTGCGCGTCGCCGATCCGGGCGCATCGGACGACGCGATCCGCGAGGCGCTGCGGCAAGCGGGGGCCGCGGAGCTCGTCGACGGGCTTGCCGAGGGGCTTGCGACCCGGCTCGGTGAGGGCGGGCGTCGCCTGTCGGCCGGCGAGGCGCAACGCATTTCCTTGGCCCGGGCATTCTTGCGGCGTGCCGAGCTGTTCGTCCTCGACGAGCCGACCGCCCATCTTGACGGCGTGCTCGCGGCCGAGCTGGCGCTGGTGATCCGTCGCCTGACCGCCGGCGCGACCACACTGGCCGTGACGCATCGTCTCGAACTGGTGCACGCGGCCGACCGCGTCGTTCAGATCGACAACGGCCGCCTCATGGTGGCCGGACCGGTCGGGGTACCCGCATGAGCCAGACGACCCGTGCGCTGGTCGCGGCCGTCCGCCAGGCGCGGGTCGGTGTCGGGATGCCGCTCGCCGCGTTGGGGACCAGCATCGCGACGGTGCTCCTGGGAGCGGCACTGCTCGGGACGTCCGGGTACCTGATCAGCCGCGCCGCGGAGCGCCCACCGATCCTCGCTCTTGCGGTCGCGATGGTGCTCGTGCGGGCGTTTTCGGTCGGCCGCGCGATCATGCGGTATCTCGAGCGCCTCGCCTCGCATGAGCTCGCGCTCGGGGCCCTGGCGCGGTTGCGGGCCGGGTTTGTCGCGCGGCTGATCCCGCTCGTTCCGGCGGGCCTGCCGCGTTTGCGGGCCGCCGATCTGATGAGCCGATTTACCGCCGATGTCGACCAGCTCCAGGAGCTGTTCCTCCGCGGGCTCCTGCCGCCGATCGCAGCCGTCGTGGTCATCTGCCTGGCGGGACTCGCGGCTGCGCTGATGCTGCCGGTCGCCGGCCTGGTCCTGGTGCTCGTGCTCATCGCGTTTGCGATCGTCGTGCCGGTGCTGACCGGCGCCGTGGCGCGGGCGGCCGGCAAGCGACAGGCCCGGGCCCGTGCCGAGCTGTCCAGTCGCGTCGTCGATGTCCTGGAAGGCGCGCCCGACATCGTCGCCTGGGG